>DATFXE010000064.1:0-7686 GCA_035258585.1 Roseiflexaceae bacterium
TCACATCGACTCGACCGGATTCGGGCTGCAAGGGGTACCTGACGAGGATGCTGTGGTGATCTGGAACAGCAATGGCGCCGAAGGCGAGCAAGATCTGCGGATCCATAACACGAGCGGGCGGACGATCCGCATCGACGTGACACCGGTCGCCGACGGAGTACAGTTTCAAGCCACGATAGCGTGACCATGCCGCCCGTTCACACTGGCGGCTGCTTGGGACCGGGCGCCTGGAATGCTGTCCTGCTTGAACCGCGGCTTGTTGCGAGTGGCCGTCCACGAAGAGAGCTCCATATGCTGCAGTATTTACGTGCCCTGGCGATCCTTGTTGCGATACTCCTGGCACTCATGACCTACATCTTGACCCAATACCAGGAGTTGTCAGCCGCGGCAGCGCTCTCGCCCATAACCACTGCGCTCGGGATCGCAGCCTCCACCCAGACTGCCGTGTCCGCTCAAGCCACCGCCCCAGGCGCAGGTGATGCCGCGCCGCTGCCGCAGGGTGTATACGTGGCGGGCATCGAGGTCGGCGGCATGCGCCCGTCGGCAGCACAGGCGCGCTTGGCAGCCGCGCTTACGCCACTGCTGCACCCGCTTGATCTACGGGTCGCGACGGCTCGCGCGACGCTGCGACCGGAAGACATTGGCATGCACATCCCACTTGATGCGCTGATCGCCGAGGCCCAATCGGCCCCGGCGGGCGCCCGGATCGCCCTGCGTGTCTCCTATGACGCGGCGCGGTTGCAGAGCGTGCTGGAAGATCTCGCCAGGCGGACCGATCGGCAACCCACCGTCGTGGTGATCAGTGACACCGTGCCGTTCTCGCGCAGCTTCGCGATCGCCCCAGGCCAACGGCTGGACGTGGCGACGGCGATGCGGCAGATCGATGCGCACCTGCAGATGCTCACTGCGCCGCCACAGCTTGCCCTGCTCCGCCAAACCGACATGCGTCTCCCGCACCCGCTGCCTGGGCACCTCCAGGCGCAGATTGCGGCGCTGGCGCAGGAGTGGGAGGGTGTTGCGGGGATCTCGGTCACTGACCTGGCAAGCGAGCAGGTGGTCGCGCAACTGAATGAGCACACCGTGTTCTCGGGCGCGAGCGTCTTGAAAGTCGCGATCCTCCTGTATGCCTACCTCACCCACCCGCGCTTCACACCCGAACAGGAGCATTGGCTCGATGCCATGATCATCGAGAGCGACAACCTGGCCGCCAACGATCTGTTGGCGGCCAGCGCCGGCGGCACGACTCCGCAGGATGCGGTTCGGGGGGCGCGTGCGATGTCACTGCAGCTGCACGAACTGGGACTGGTACATACTTACCAATATCAGCCCTACCAGAGCGACGACTATCCAATCGATCTGGCTGAGCTCGATACCTTACTCGGTCCGAAGCGCGAGGGCACGCCGCCCTATACCGATGCGGATCGGGTGCTGCGATCGACGCCAGCAGAGATGAGCCGCGTCTTCCTGTGGATCGTGCAGTGCAGCCAAGGCAGCGGTATTTTGCTCGAGCGTTTCGCCGAGTCGCTTACGGCGGCGCGCTGCCAGGAAATGCTTGAGCGTCTGGAACACAACGGCGATCACAGCCGAATGTTAGCAGGCTTCCCGGCTGATACGCGCGTGGCGCATAAAAGCGGATGGATCGCAGACATGCAGGCGGATGTCGGCATCGTCCGCTCGCCAGGCGGTGACTTCCTGCTCGCGGTGTACGTCTACCGCCCGAGCACCGCTGATGTCAGCGAAGAGTTCGATGCGGTCGCCAGACGAGCGATCGCCGGGTTCGCACGGCTAGTCTACTCCTACTACAACCCGACCCTGATCGATCCTGCGATGCATCTGGAGGAACGTCATGCCGAATGTCCGAACGCTTCGTCTCACCTGCGGTCTGACACAGCGCGCTACGGCCATTACGCTAGTAATACCTAAATTTGGCTCAAATTAACGACCACATGCATTGGTGCGAGGTGCCTGGTCCGCCTCGCTGAGAGAAGCTACGATGGCATATATTATGCAGTCGCAACTTCAGTCCTGTTAATGACACGACTTACGCGGTGGAGGGGTTTGGGGAGGCCGGGTGCCCACACCCAGAGGGTACCCGGCGTCTCCCCAGGATCTTCTTTTTTTGGCACACTACGGCGGCCGGGTACCCTCTGGGTGTCGCCGTAGTGTGCCAGAAAATAAGCTTCTTGGAGGGCCGGGTACCCTCTGGGTGCCCCTCCAAACCTCCCCGCAATAGACGACCGCTAGCGAGGAGCGATTATGAGTCACAACAATCCAGTGGCTGCACGATCTGACGTAACTCCTGCATAAAACGAAGGGCGTGTAGCGTGTTGTCTACGGTGTGATGGATACATCCAAATCCGCGCGATCGTCAGCAGATGCATCGGCAAGTCAGCGCGTGAGCGCGTTGACCACACAGCCGGGATGCATCCTCTCCGTGCTGCGCATGGGCCGCCCGCATTTCCTGCTCGGCGGGCTGCTGCTATACTGGTTGGGCGTGACCATGGCCCTGTCTAGAGGTGTGCCGCTCAACGTGTGGGCGCTGCTGTGGGGCCAGGCGGCAGTGACGGCCATCCAGCTGATGACCCACTATAACAATGACTACTTCGACTTTGCCGCCGACTTGGCGAACGCGAGCCCGACTCATTGGTCGGGGGGCAGCCGGGTGCTGCCCAAAGGGCTGCTCGAACCAGGTGTAGCCCTGTGGATTGCGATCGCCCTGGCCGCATCCGCACTCGGGATCGCACTGGTGTTGGCGCTCATGGTGCGGCCAGGTGTGTTGACATTCCTGCTGATTGCTGTAGCATTATTGCTGGCCTGGAGCTACAGCGCCCCGCCGTTGCGCCTGCACTCCCGCGGTGTGGGAGAGCTGAGTACCGCGCTCGTGGTGACTGGTATGACCCCGCTGGTTGGTTTCTATTTGCAGACGGGCCAACTGGGGCTGGCGCTGCTTGGTGTGGTGCCGCTCTGCTGCATGCAGTTCGCCATGCTGCTGATTATCGAGTTTCCTGATGCTGTCGGCGATGCGGCCGTCGGAAAGCGGACGCTGGTGGTCCGGCTTGGTGGTGCCAGCGCCGCACGCCTCCACGCGCTGGCCCTGCTGGCGGCCTACGCGACGCTCCCCCTACTGGTCAGTATTGGGCTGCCTCTGCTGGTGGCGGCGAGTGTGGGTCTGGGGGCGCCCGTGGCCGTGTGGCAGGGATGGCGGGTGCTGCGCGGCGCCTGGGCCGACCGCACGAGCTGGAACAGCCTGGGGTTTTGGGCCGTTGGACTGCTGATGGGCACGACCACGGCCGAACTGCTGGCGTTCCTGCGACTGGTGAACTGGAGCTAGAATGCATGGAAACGATCGCCACTATCGCAACCGCAGTTCCGCCCTATCGCATGACTTGCGTGGATGTTAAGCAAGCCGTGCAGAAAGTCTTCCCAATTGCGCCGCACCGGCTGGATGCGGTTATGCAGCTGTTCGATCATGCCCAGGTCGCGCAGCGCTACAGCGTCCTCCCGCTAGATGAACTGATCCGGCCGCGCTCGCTCACGGAGCGGACGCGGGAATACCAGGAGCACGCGATCGCGCTGGGCCGCCGCGTGACCGTGGACTGCCTGGCGCAGGCCGGGCTGCGCCCAGACGAGATCGACCTGCTGATCACAGTCTCCTGCACTGGCTACATGATCCCCTCCCTGGACGCCTATCTGATCGGCGCGCTGGGCTTCCGCCCGGATGTCCGGCGCCTCCCGATCACCGAGCTAGGGTGCGTTGGCGGCGCGATGGCGCTCTCGCACGCGCGCGAGTTTGTCCGCGCCTGCCCGGGCCGCAATGCGCTAGTCATCACCGTCGAGCTCTCCAGCCTGACCTTCCAGCCGCACGATCGCTCGCAGGATAACCTAATCGCCTGCGCGTTGTTTGGCGACGGCGCTGCTGCCGCGCTCGTGACCAGCCGCGCAATGCCTGGCGTGCGGATCATCGATACGGCGAGCTGCCTGGCTCCCAATACACTCGATGTCATGGGCTTCGACCTGCGCGACCAGGGCTTCCACATGGTGCTCGCGAAGTCCGTGCCTGAGATTCTGCGCGGGCAGATCCGGCCGCTGATTGAGCCGTTCCTGAACCGGCACGGGCTACGGTCTGGGCAGCTCGCGGCGTTTGTGCTCCATCCCGGCGGCAAGAAGATCCTAGATTACTTGGAGCAAGAGCTCAGCATCGAGCGGGAGAAGGTACAGCCGTCCTGGGACGTTCTGCGAGAGTACGGCAATTTATCGAGCGCCACGATTCTGTTCGTGCTCCGCGACTGGTTAACGAGGCGCCGGCTCAATCCCGGCGTATACGGGTTGATGGCAGGATTCGGGCCGGGGCTGAGCACCGAGTTGCTGCTCTTACAATGGGTATGAGCGCAGTCTGTTACAGTATGCTGCTGGCTGCGGTTGGGCTGGGCCGGCTGATTGAGCTGCGATTGTCGCGGCGCCACCAGCGTCTGCTCGCCAGCCAGGGTGTCGTTAAGGTACGCGAGCCGCATTTCCGCTGGATGGTGCTGCTGCACGGCGGGGTGCTGCTTGGTGCCGGGCTGGAGGTTTGGCTGCTCAAACGGCCGCTCATCCGCGCCCTGGCTATCCCGATGAGCGTCTTGTGGGTCCTCGCCAATGGCCTGCGCTTGTGGGTGATATACACGATGGCCGAGCACTGGAACGTTCAGGTGCTGGACTCGGTGCGGCTCGGCGTGGTGACGGATGGCCCGTTTCGCTGGATCCGGCATCCCAATTACCTGGCGGTCTTCATCGAGCTGGTGGCGCTGCCGCTGCTGCACACGGCCTGGGTCACAGCGCTTCTCGGTGGGCTGGCACATGTCTGGGTCCTGCGCCAACGTATCGTGCTCGAGGAGCGCACGTTGCTCAGTGACTCGAATTATCGTGCGCTCATGGGACATAAGCCGCGCTATGTGCCGAGGATATGGTGATGGCCGATGTCCTGATCGCAGGTGGTGGGATCGCTGGGTCGGCCCTGGCAATCATGCTGGGCCGGGCCGGCCTGACGGTCGAGCTGTTCGAACAGTGTCACTTCCCGCGCGAGAAACCCTGCGGCGAGGGGTTGATGCCAGGAGGTGTAGGTGTGCTGGAGCGCTTGGGGATCGCCGAGGCCGTGGGCGGCGCGCCCTTCAACGGCGTGCGCTACTACACAGGGTCCCTGGTCGTCGAGGGATGCTTCCCCACAATCGCCGGCACTCCAGCGATGGGGCGCGGGCAGCGCCGCCGCCAGCTCGACCAGGTGCTGTTCGCCGCTGCGGCTGCGACCCCCGGTGTGATCGCCCAGACGGGGATGCGGGTCGACGCGCCGCTCTGCGAGCGTGGGCGGGTGGTCGGCCTGATCGTCACGGGGCAGGCGCGCCGCGCTCCGCTGGTTGTCGCAGCCGACGGGGCCCACTCGCGCATGCGCCGCCTGCTGCAGCTGGATGCCCCGCCGCCGCGCCGCCGGCGCGTCGGACTGCGGACGCACTTCCGCCTGGCAGGTGGTCAGGCGCAGCCGCCCTGGGTCGAGGTATTTCTGGGCCGCGGTTATGAGCTGTACGTCACCCCGCTACCTGGCGATGAGCTCCTGGTTGCCGGGCTGGCCGAGCGTGCCAGCGTGGTGGGTGGGGCCGAGGCATGCTTGCGGCGCTGGATCGCGGAACAGCCCATCCTGTGCGAGCGGCTGATCGGTGCGCAGCAGTGCAGCGCGATGCTGGGCATGTCGCCTCTGGGAATCCGGGCACACGCTGGTGTGGCACCTGGTATCGTTCTACTCGGCGATGCAGCTGGCGCGCTTGACCCGATCACTGGGGGCGGCATGGCGCAGGCGCTCTTGACAGCGGAACTACTCGCGCACTACGTGACGCAGCAGTGGGAATGCGGTGATGGCTGGCTGCTGGCCTACGATCGGGCGCGGCGGGCGCTGCTCCGCGATGAGCAGCTGCTGACACAGTTCGTCCTCGGGCTAGCCGCTCATCCGTGGCTCGCGCAGCAGGCGCTGCGGCTGCTGCATGCCGCGCCAGCGCTTTTCTCGTACCTGATCGCGGTCGCCGCAGGTGTGCGCTCTCCCTGGCCCGCTGCGACCGCTCCTCCACTGCACCGCACGCATCCTGAGGCACACTCATGTCGCGACCGCGACTAACTCGCCAGAGATATACACCATCACTTGTGGCTAGACGAGCGTTATCGTACCCTCCTCCCTAAACGGCGGCAGGCTTCTCACCAGCGGCGTCCAGCCGCCGCTTGGCCTCGGCATACACATCCGCCGGCAGTGGCCCGGCTTGGGCAGCACGCAGGTTCTCGGCCAGGTGATCCGGGTTCATCGTTCCCACAATTAATGAAATTGATGCCGGCGTCGAGTACGGCGTTGAGGATGCGCTATGTAAACACTGTGGGGTAAGTTACGGAGGAGTTCGATGCTATCGATAATCATCCCCGTGCTGAATGAAGCCGTGGGCATCGAGTCGTGCTTGGAAGCGCTTGTTCTCTTGGAGGGTGATTATGAGGTGGCGGAAACGATAAGCGCCTGCGCATGGTCGATCAAGCGCCGATGGCTGATATCGGTGTGAGCAAGATAGCGCCCATGAACGCTGTGCTGAATTGCTCTGCATGTGCCGGCTGTCCATGCCTTACGCCCTCGCTTCAAACGCATAGCGCAGAAAGAGATGGCTTCCGCCGCGTTTGACACCTACCAGTATTCCCCAAACCGGGTGCTCGGGCGCAAACTGCTTCCCGGCAACTAGGCCGGGGCGCTCAACCGAATCGGCACGGCCAGCGAGTTGGGGCGCGAGCGTCAGGAAGAGCTCATCCAGCAGGTGCTCGGCAAAGAAGTCGCCCATCAACTGCGGCCCGCCCTCCAGCAGAGTAAGGTCGCCCGGACGAACCGCACGCACTGCATCGAGGATCGCGCGAGCGCTGAGCCTTCCCGCTGGCTGCACCGCTGCGACCTGCACCGATCCCGGTAGCACCTGTGTACGGATGCGCTGTGCACCTGCCTGAGTGGTCACAACCAGGACCGCGACCTCTCGCGACTGGAACACTGGCAGCGCCATGTCGATCGCGCCGCTCGCGGTGACGATGACATTGAGCGGCGGAACGAGCTTCCCCAGGGCGGAGCGCAGCTGCTGATACTCGTCGGCGAGCGGTGGATAGATGGAGGAGGCCGTCCAGAGGTGGTGCCGAGCCGACCGCAACGTCCCGGCGCCAACAATAATCGCGTCGGCGACTGCCCGTAAGAGGCCCATCACCATCCGATCGTGCTGATTGAACCCGCTGATCTCGCCCCCGCCCGACTGATCGGAGTCGTTCAGCGCCACAACGCCATCCAGTGTCGTGACGAAATTGCCGATCACGTAGGACCGATCTGGATGGGGCGGGAACTGAAGGCGACCATAGAGCGATGCCAGCGCCGGCGGCAGCGGGAGATCAGCGCCCTGCTGCCCATCGTAGAGTGTCTCAAGCGATTCGAGCGCGCTCATCGCGCCACCCCACAGATGGTCAAGAGCTCAGCGCGCAGCGCGGCGTTGTGATCGTACTCGCCGCGCCAGAAGGTCTGCGCGTCAAAGGACATCATTCTCCCTCCTTGGTCCCGAACGGATTGGACTGGAAAATCGAACAGATCCGCATAGAAGAAGGGCAGGTTGATCAGATGAATCCACGGCCGATGACCGCGAAGCGCTGGCCCTGCTC
>DATFXE010000065.1:0-3124 GCA_035258585.1 Roseiflexaceae bacterium
ACGTCGACCACCACATTCTGGCCGGCCTGCACCTCCTGGCCGGCGGCATGCGAGAGGATCTGCTCCGCGAGTGTCTGTGCCATTACTCTAACTCCTTCAGCCGTGTAAAGCGACCAACCATCAATAACCAACCACAAACAAAAGACGAATGCTCAACGTTGGCAGACCGCCGTTGGTCATTCGTCAGATTTTCAGCGCATAAAAAACCGCTTCACCGTGTCTGGTGAAGCGGGCTTGTCGGCGTTCGTCATTCAGGACAAGCGAGCCTAACCAGACACAACGTCCGGCTTTTTGCTCTGCTTAACCTGCTTGACGAAGAAATGTATCATTGTTCGTTTCGTCACGTAGTGGGTAGCTGGCGGCGAGTATAGCATTGCTGATTTAAAAAGTCAATAGTGAGTTTGGCGCTATGACTCGCATCTGGGCTGTTTTTTGTGGTATGCTGAGCTCAGCTATCAGGCAGCAAGGGGTCCTGAATCGAGGAGATAACGAAGCAATGATCAGGCGATTTCGACTCATTGGCGCGCTGATGCTGGTGTTGTTGCTGGCGACGCCGGCGCTGGCGCAGAGCGGCGGGCTAGTCTACCACGATGATGCCGGCAAACTCGACCGTTCACGCGTGCAGAGCGCCGCGCGGCCGCTGATCAATCGTGGCGCGACGGTTGCCATATACGCCGAAGACTCGGGCGGCGACGCCAGGTTTCAGGCGCTGCTGGAGCGGGATGGTCTCGCAAGTGGATCGTCGACCCGCTCCGATGTGATCGCGATCTTCGTCTCGCTCCAAGATCGCTACAGCGGCATTCGCTTCGGCGATCGATGGAACGCCGCGCTGGCAACCAACAATAACTACGAGCAGATTCGCAAAAATGTGCTCAACGCTGGCCTCAGCGCCAGCAGCTTCACCGATGGGGTTGTCAACGCCCTGAACGCGATCGATCGGGCGATCGCCAACCCGCCCACGGCCGGGGGCGGCACTCAGATCAATTTCAACCCCACACCGCTAGTGTTGGGCGGAATCTTCCTGGTGCTGCTGTTCGTCGGCGGGCCGCTGCTCTGGCGCACCTTCAGCAGGCGGCGGGCGGTCGCGCAGGCTTACGCGCGAGCGCGCCAGGGCGCCGAGGATGCCCGCAAACAGGCCGGCGCTGCGATCGCCGACTTTGGCCAGACGTTGCAGAATGCACGCGATAAAGCGCAGTACGATCAGGTTTCGTATCCGCCTGCCGAGGTCGAGCAGCTGGCACGCACCCAGGGCGCCGCCGAGGCGCAGTTCGTAAAAGCCCAGGAACAGTTCGACAGCGCAGGCGAAGCGCTGGCCGCCAGGCGCGAGCCGACACAGGAAGAATATCAATCGGCGGCAAGCTCCTACGCGGCCGTCACTGCGCAGGTCGAGCAGGCGCGCGCCACGCTCGAGCAGGCCGAGGCGCGCCGGGCCGAGCTGGATAAGCTCAACGCAGCCGCTCCGGGCGAGATCGATCGCTCAAAAAAAGCCCTGGCTGACGCCGCTGAGCGGCTCCAGGCGCTCGGCCAGGATATTTCCAACCCCGACGCGGTGCTGCGATCGGGGCGAGACCTGGTTGGGCGCGCTGAGTCGCTGCTGGGCGAGCACCGCGCCGCCGATGCCATTGCGGCAGCCGGGGCGGCGTCAGCCGCGATCGACGAACTGAACGGCGCCCTGGCGAGCTACAGCGACATCCGTGAGGGCATCTCGGCCGGGCGGGCTGGCGCCGAAAAGGCTGCCGGTCAGGGCTACCGTGTCGAGGCCGGTCTGGCCGCGCTCGACAAAGCCGAAGATCTTCTGCGCGAGGCGGCCAGCGCGCTGGAGCGCGACACAGCCGCGGCTCATACGCCGTTGGAGCAGGCCGAGGCCGCGCGCGCCGAAGGGGTCGCTCGCGGCGGCGGGATGCCGGCGCTGCGCAAGGCCAACGACGAGCGGCTGCCCCAAGTCGAGCAGGCCGGGCAGCAGCTGGCTGGAGCGATCGAGGAAGGGCGCAAAGCCTTCGCGCTGGTCGACGAGTTTGCCGAAAACACCTGGAGTGATATCCGTGGCAACGGCAGCGAGGCTCAGGCGGCCGCCGATCGGGCGCACAGCCTGTGGGATCGCGCCACGAAGCGGAACACCATGGAGCAGCAGGATTTCCTGGGGGCGAAAGAAGATCTCGATGAGGCTGAGAAACAGATCGCCTTCGCACACACGCTGATCGACTCGATTCTCCAGCGCCTCAAGGATCTTGAGGCCGCCCGCGATACCGCGCGCCAGGATATCGCCAGCGCACAATCGGATATCGATCAGGGCTGGAGCTATGTACGATCCAACGACCCGGACGTCGGCAAAGCGCCGGAGCAGGCGCTGGCGCAAGCGGCCAGCCTGATCGAGCAGGCCAACGCCGAGCTGACACGCTCTCGGCCCGACTGGATGGCGATTGTCAAGCAGGCCCGCGAGGCCAACCGCCTGGCCGATCAGGCGCTCGCCAATGCGCGCAGCGAAGTCGATGCAATGAACAAGCTGCGGCAGCAGGCCGCCCACGCTCAGCAGCTTGCCACGGCCGAAGTTCAAAAGATCGTGCAGTTCGCCGGTCTCCATGGCGAGGACATCCCGGCGAGTAGCGAACAAAAGCTGAACCAATTACAGGCCGATGTGCAACGCGCCTATGGGGCGCTTAAAGCAGCCGAGCAATCCGAAGAGCAGGCCCGTGCGGAAGATCTGCGCGAGGCGATCGCCTATTACACGGATCTCCAGAGCAGTGCCGATACGCTCTACGACGAGATCTATGGGGCATTCCAGCAGATCGAAGAGCTACGCCAGCGCGTAAGCGCGGCGGCGCAGGCCGCGGCCGAGGCTATCGCGCGGGCCGAACGCGTGCAACAGACCTACCAGATCGGCAATCGCACAGGCGGCGACGAATATCTGCGCGAGGCCCGCGCGGCATACCAAGCGATCGGCACACCGCGTGGCGAGGCCCAGTTGCAGCGCGCCCTGGAGCTGGCCGAGCAGGCGCGAAAAGCGGCAGAGCAGGCCGAAAGCATCTTTCGCAGCTACGCCAATACCTCACAGGGCGGCGGCGACCTGAGCGATTTCCTCGGCGGCGTCGTGATCGGCTCCGTGATGAGCGGCTCGGGCGGCCGG
>DATFXE010000066.1:0-2622 GCA_035258585.1 Roseiflexaceae bacterium
ATGTCCACCAGCAGATTCACCACCGGGTAGACCACCGCGGCCACCAGCGTGACGCCCATCACCGCAGGCAGATCCAGGCTGACCGCCGACGTCGTGGCGTACCTGCCCAGCCCCGGCCAGCCAAAGATCGTCTCGGTCAGCACCGCGCCGGAGAGCAGGCTGCCGAACACGATCCCGATCGTCGTCAGCACCGGGATCATGGCGTTTTTGAGCGCGTGGCGCAGCAGCACCGCCCGCTCGCGCAGACCTTTGGCCCTGGCGGTGCGCACATAATCCTGGCCCAGCACCTCCAGCATGGCCGAACGAGTCATGCGCAGCAGCACCGCGGTCGAGAAGTAGCCCAGCGTCACGGCCGGCAGCACCAGGTGCCACAGGCTGTTTCTGAACAGCGCCCAGTTGCCCGTCAGCGCGCTATCTATCGTATACATGCCGGTGACGCGCGGCGGCGGCCGCAGCACCGCGTCGAGCCGGCCTGGGCCGGGCAGCCAGCGCAGCCGGCTGTAGAACAGCGACAGCAGCAGCAGCGCCAGGAAGAAGATCGGCAGCGAGCCGCCGATCAGCGCGAAGGCGCGCGCGAGCCCGTCGATCAGGCTGTTGCGACGGATCGCCGCCAGGATGCCCAACGCCACGCCGAGGATGATCGCCACCAGCATCGCGGCGATCGACAGCTCCATCGTGGCCGGGAAGAAATCGCGCAGATCGTCGGCGACAGGCCTGCGGGTACGGATCGATTTGCCAAGATCGCCCTGCAGCAGCCGCCTGACATAGGTGACATATTGTATGATCGCCGGCTGATCGAGCCCCAGCTCTTTGCGGTAGGCCTCGATCTGATCCTCGCGCGCGTTCTGGCCAAGCGCCGAGGCGACCGGGTCGACCGGCACCAGCTGCGAGAGCGCGAAGGTGATGATTGAGACGCCGACGAGCACTAGCACCAGGCCGGCCAGTCGTCGCAGAATGAAACGAATCATGTGTTTGACAAGATGACAAGATGACAAGGCGACGATCATCTTGTCACCCTGTCATCTTGTCATCTGGTCAAGAACTAGCTCTTGCTAATCGTCCAGAAGAAGATGTTGGGCACGGTGGCCGCGTCGTACACAAACCCCTTGATGTTCTTGCGAACGCCGTAGGTGCGTGTGGGCTGGTACAGCACCGCGTACGGCCCTTCGTGGAACAGCCGCTCGGTCATCTGCTTGTACAGCGCGGCGCGCTTAGCGGGGTCGGGCGCCAGCGAGGCGTCGAGCGCGATCTTGGCGATCTCGGGTGATTCAAAGCCGTTGCGCCAGGCGATCGACTTGGCCTCGTAGTTCGTGAATGGGTTGGCGTTGGTATGCGGATCGGGATAGTCAGGGCCCCAGGATAGCATCACCATTTGCAACTTTTGCGCGCGGTAGAGGTTCAGCAGCTCGGAAAACTGGATCTGCTGAATCTTGACCTTCAGGCCGGTCTTCTCGATATCGCTCTGGAGCTTGGCGGCCAGCGTAGCGCTCTCCAAGCCGCCGGTAGCAATGCCCGTGCTGACAGTAAACTGAATCTCGGTGCCGTCGGCCACGCCGGCCTTGGCCAGCAGCTGCTTGGCCTTCTCGATATCCTGCTTGAACGGCGTCTCGCCGGTGTAGCCCAGGAAGCCGTCGGGAATGATCTCCTGAACAATCTTGCCATTACCGGCCAGCAGTGTGTTGAGATCGTCATAGTTGATCGCATAGCGGATCGCCTCGCGCGCCTCGGGCTTGTCGAACGGCGGGATCTTGGCGTTCATACCAATATATTGGAGCTGTGTATTATTGGCCTTGACCAGCTGCACGTCGGCGTTGCCTTCGAGCGCCTTGGCCTGCTCGAGACCGAGATCCTGCACGATATCGGCGTCGCCCGTCTCGATCGCCGACTGCAGGTTGGCCTGCTCGGATATATTGCGCATGATCACGCGCTTGAGCGCAGGCGCGGTGCCCCAGTAGTTCGGGTTGGCGTCCAGCACGTTCTGGGTGCTGCGCTCCCAGCTCACCAGCACGTATGGGCCGCTGCCGGCCGAGTGGTCGTTCAGCCAGGTCGAGCCAAAATCGCTGCCGGCGTTGGCTTCGACGATCTTCTTCTCGACCACGGCCGCCACGCTGTTGGCCACCACGGTTAGGAACACCTGCGGGCTGGTGGTCTTCGGCAGGGTCAGCTCGACCGTCTGCGGGTCGACTGCCTTGAAGCTATCCTTCTTTACGCCAAAGTCGGTGAACAGGAACGCCGGCGACTTGTTCAGGTCGATGATCCGGCCCCAGGAGTAGACCACGTCATCCGCAGTGACAGGCGCGCCGCTGGCGAACTTGGCCTTCTCGTCGAGCTTAAAGGTGATCGTCCAGCCGTCGCCGCTCTCCTTGACATCCCAGCTCTTGGCCAGCAGCGGTTTGACCGTCGGGTCGCCGGGCAGGATGGTGACCAGCGGCTGGTAGACACTGCCGACCACCTGGATGCCGCCAAACTCATAAGCGACGGCTGGGTCCATCGAGATCTGATCGGTCAGGTCGGCGCCAAAGATCAGCGTGTCCTCGCGGCTGACTTCGGGCAGCGCGACGGTCGGCTGGGCGGCGGTCGGCTGGGCGGCAGCGGTGGGTGCTTCGGCGGCGGGAGCGGCGG
>DATFXE010000067.1:0-5756 GCA_035258585.1 Roseiflexaceae bacterium
ACGACCAGCCGCAGATTGTTCTGGCGGGCGAAGTTGACCGCCGCGACCACGTCCTGTGTCGTCCGCGCGACCACCACGTAGGCGCTCGGTTGCGATGTCCATGCGCCAACCCAGCCCGAGGTCTGGGTCAGGCCAGGCTGCTCGCCGATGTAGTAGGGATTTCGTAGCCGCTGCAAGACCTGGCTGGCCAATGCGCTATCGGGTGCGTCCCGCCAGGCGCTCACGGGCGACTGCGGCGTGATCAGACGCCCGCCAACCTCGCGGTTGAGCCTGTCCCAGCATGCTTGGGAAGGCCAGTCGGGATCGCTGGGGCGGATGCGGGAAGCTGGGCGGCCCTGGACACTGCCTTCTGGGGTTTCATCTGTGGGGTTGATCATCATTGCCGTTTCCTTTCAGACTGTGCGTTTCGATCGGCGGTATGACAGCATTGGAGAGAGCATAGACACAGGCCGGGTGACAGCGTGTCACCCAATGGGGTGAATGGCAGGGGTGATTAGTAGAGGTAATAGTCTGCGGAACACAATATGACCAGGAATAACAAATGCTAAAGTTCAGTCAGTTCTTTTTATACTGCAGCGGTGTTTTCCCCAATACTTGCTTAAAAATTGCTCATATCAACCAGGATGTCGACCGTCTCCCCCGCGCCCACCAACACTGTGTCCTTCCAGGCCAGGTTGTCATTCCGCGCTCCGTCGCGGGCGACCACGAGGAAGCGCTGGCACCGACTTCGGCCAGTAGAAAAC
Organism: Roseiflexaceae bacterium; assembly: GCA_035258585.1. GTDB lineage: Bacteria > Chloroflexota > Chloroflexia > Chloroflexales > Roseiflexaceae > DATFXE01. Next base: position 744 of record DATFXE010000067.1, read on the forward strand.
TCTCCCATCCGCTCATATCCTGCAACTCCTTGAAGATGGCATAGTCTGACCTGGTGTCGAGCAATCGGACGTCGGGGATAGGTGGCGCGCCATCCTCCCACCCCGCACGCTAACTACACATGAGCCAAAACTTCCCAATAATGTCTATTACGTATAACGACTGCCATGGGCCGCTTTATTCGTCCAAAATCCCTACTAGCGCCCCACTGTTGCCGTGGCGCCCACCAGCGCCTCGCTCAGTTGCCATAGGCGCGCCGCGGCCGTGCGGTCCTGCGCTTCGGCCGATGGCGCCACCGCGCGGCATTTCTCGAAGTACTGCCCGCTCACCCCGGCTACCTCCGGCGAGGACGCCAGGTAGATCGATGTCTCGGCACCGGATTCGGGGCTGATCGCTGCCACTCTTTGCGCCAGCCCAAGCACGAGGGCGAACAGTCCGCCATTATTCTTGCCGAAGTTGCTGGCCACGAAACCAGGGTGCAGCACGTTGGCGGTGACTGCAGTGCCATCAAGCCGTTGCGCCAGCTCGACTGTGAAGAGAATATTCGCCAGCTTGGATTGGCCGTAGGCGCGCCGGCCGCTGTAACCGCGCTTGAGTTGCGGATCGTCAAAGTTGATCTGTGCCCCGCTATGCGCGTCGGAGGCGACATTCACAATGCGTGAGGGTGCCGCGGCATGGAGCGCACCAAGCAGCAGATTGGTCAGCAGGAAGTAGCTCATGTGATTGAGCGCCCAGGTCATCTCAATCCCATCGACGCTTTCGAGCCGCCTCTCGAACACCGCGCCGGCATTGTTCACCAGCACGCCCAGCCGGGCGTGCTGCGCCAGGAACTCATTGGCCAGGCGGCGGATGTCGGCCTGCGACGACAGGTCGGCCACCAGGATCTCGACAGTTGCGCCAGTAGCAGCTTTGATGCGTGCCGCACTGGCCGCCGCGCGCTGCACATTTCGGCCGACGATCGTCACTGCGGCGCCCATGCCCGCCAGCCGGCGCGCCGTCACCTCGCCGATACCCGCCGTCGCCCCAGTCACGAGGCAGATTTTACCGCTCAAGTCTTGTGTCGCCATTGCAATAGATCTCCACTCTATGCGCTGTCACGCGCGTTAGTTATTGTTCGGGCGAGATGATGACATAAGTCATCTCTTGGTGCCGTGGCGCTGTTGAATATATGGCTCTGCATCATCAGCCCAAAATTGAGCGTGCCATACCATGTAAAAAGTGCTTGTTCTTCATTGCTATACTCCTTCTACTCTGTCGCAACTGTTAGTGTGCACCCTGCGCGTGCAAGCGGTGGAGCTGCCTGCGCAACGCCGAGCGCGGCGTGATCCGCACCAGAAACGCTGTCAAGAACTTGTATTGCAGGCTGTTGACCGCGATCGGCTTGCCGCGCTTCAGCATCCGGTAGCCATAGCGTGCCACTTCCGCCGGCCTGATCTTGGTCGTCGCCATATAGCTGGCCTGCGCGATCTGCGCCGTGCGAGAGAACGAACTGCTGACCGGCGGCGGACACAGCACGGTCACCTTGACGCCGCTGCCGCACACTTCCTCGATCAGCGCCTCCGAGAACGCCAAGACGTACTGTTTGCTGGCAAAGTACACACCCATCAGCGGACCCGGCAGAAAGCCGGTCACCGACGCCACGTTCAGAATATGCCCGCGTCCTCGCTTTAGCATGGGCGGCAAGAACAGCCGCGTGAGCGCTGTCAGCTCGGTGACATTAACCGCGATCATGCGCTGTTGTTTGGCCAGGTCGCTCTTCGCAAAGCTGCCGTAGTCGCCAAACCCAGCATCATTGATCAGGCAATCCACCTCGGCACCCAGCGCCCTCACCTGGTCGCAGACCCGTTGCGCCGCCTCAGGCTGGCTGAGATCCTCGGCAATCGTATGCACCGTAACCCTGCGCCTCAGCTCATCGGCGGCGGCCTGCAGGCGCGGCAGATCTTGGGCGACCAGAATAAGCTGATGGTGATCGGCGGCGGCCTGGCGAGCCAATTCGAGCCCGATGCCGCTAGTGGCGCCGGTGATCAGGGTAAAGGGTGATGGTTGTCGGCTAGGCATGCGGCGCAGTCTCCTTGCACTGAGCGACTGATTCGCTCATTTCGCGCAGGGCGCGTTTGCGGAATGCTCCTACTTGCTCCACGTTGGGTTCATGCTTCGCTCTGTTGCGGTCTGGTCGCCGTCCCCCGCCACCAGCACCCGCCACCGCTCAGCCCCTCACTGCCTTCAATCCCCGGGCGCCGGTGGGATGTTCTGGTTGAGGCGGAACAGACTGCTCGGTAGGCTCTCGGCCAAGTGGTCTAAGCTTGCTGGAGGTGCCGCCATTCCTTCGAGTGTATCTGACGGTCGGTGGCGCCGGCCGCACTACATTGAGCGCATATCCTCTCATTGTAGTGCGGCCGGCGCGCCCGCCGTCATATCGTTCAACCCGTCGCTCAGACTTCCTGCGGTGCTCGGCTGGCGAGCACCGACGCGAGGCGCGCGCAATTCTGCGGCAGCTCCTTCGCCGTCGCTTGCCGAACGATGAACTCGAGCATCCGCGGAATGCCGCCAAGCTCGACGCGGCACTCCAGACGGCAATGCCCGTCGGCGAGCGGCTCGATCCGGTAGCGCTCGCGGATCGACTCGCGCACATCAGCCGCCGTCTCCAATGTCAACAGGCGGTCCGGCTCAAACTCGCTGACGGTCAGGATGTTCGCGCTCTGGCGACCTGGATACTTGCGCGTCTCAAAGACCCTACTCCCGAGCCGGGCCGGACCTGCCGGCTCGACGCGCACCTCGATCAGACTTGGCTGCCAGCTGGGCCGTGCAAGAAGGTCGGCCAGGGCTGCGAACACGTCGGCTGGGGCGTAGGCAAAGCTCTCACTATACTCGACGGTGATCATTAGGTTACTCCTTTTCTTGTTCGTGCCAGGCCCGGATATCTGCATCGCTGGTTTAGCGGCAGAGCAGGCTGGCAAGAGCGTGCGCAAGCGCGCGCTCAGGGTCTTCGCCGATGGTTTGGGCGCGCCAGCCGATCACGTCATCGGGGCGCACCAGGACGGCGCCGCTCGCGTTCACGCCGTACGTGTCACAAAAGCGGCTGCCAACGTCGACCAGCTCGCCGCCGACCTGATGGATGTCGAGCGGAATGTTCAGCTGCGCTGCCACGCGACGGGCGGCTGCCCGCCAGGTCTGACCCTCTGGGCCAATGAGCAGCACGAAATGATGACCGAACAGATCGAGCGTCGAGAGCTGCTCGCCAGCACGTTCCAGCACGAGATGCGGGGCGCGCGTCCCAGGCTCTCCACGCCACAGGAGCGGGTCCTGGATCAGCAGCAGATCATCATTGTGCTCGGGCAGCAATGCCCCCGCCTGATAGCGATACCCCAGGTTGACGATTAGCGTATTCACGGTCAGCGCCAGTTGCTCGCTCTGACGCTCTTGCGAGAGCAACACGACCTGCTCGACCGTGATCTCCGCGATCGGTCGCCGTTCCGTGTCGTAGGTGTCGAGCAGCGCCTCGCCAGCCTCGCCGCGCAGCACCGCGGCCAGCTTCCAGGCCAGGTTGTGCGCCTCGGCGATCCCGGTGTTGCCACCTAAGGCGCCGGTCGGTGGTTGTACGCGGGCCGCATCGCCGACCAGGAACACCCGGCCCTGCCCAAAACGGTCGGACACGCGCGCGGCCATCTCCCACTCCAGCACGGTCTTGAGCTTGACTGGCAGGTCGGGCACTCCGACCGCCGCGCGGATCAGATCCAGGCAGCGCGCTTCGCCATAGTCCGCCAGCGTCTCAGTGTTTGGGTCGTAGGCCAGATCCAGCCGATACACATCTGGCCGACCCGCGGAGCGGTCGTAGGGCACCAGAAACCCAAAGGAAATCGTGTCATTGTTGACGATACCCATGATCGCGTGCCGTTTGCGGAACAGCTCCATCAGGTCGGCCTCGAAGATCATACTGATCAGATGGGCGAGTGAGCCCGGCCCGTGTTGGGCAATGCCGAGTTGGGCGCGGATCGAGCTCTGGCCGCCATCGGCGGCCACCAGATAGCGCGCGCGGACGGTGCGTGTGGCGCCACTGCCGCGCTCGCGGATGGTGGCGCTGATGCCCGCGTCGTCCTGATCGAAGGCGATCAGCTCGGTGGCATAGCGCAGATCGGCGCCCAACTGCTCGGCATGGGCACGCAGGAGCGGCTCAAGCACATCCTGGGCGATCAGGCTGCCGCGGGCGGGACTGGCCGCGGTGAAGTAGGCGCTCATGTCTTCCATCGCGCGGTCAAACTCCTGGCCGATGAGGCTTTCCATGATTGGAACGACGTTGTCCTCGGAGAACGCTGGCTCGACGCCGCGGATGGCGGGCGCGAGGCCGACCGTCTGGAACAGCTCCAGGGTGCGGGCGGTCAGGCTGGCGACCCGTGGATGGATCGCAGTGCTCGGATGCCGCTCGACCAGCAGGGACCGCACGCCGTGCCAGGCAAGGAAGACCGCCGTGGACAGGCCGACCAGACTGCCGCCGACGATCAGCACCGGCGTGCTTTCGTCAATGCGTGTATCACGCGTGCTTTCAGTGCTCATGTGTGGCTCTCCTTTCTAAGGTTCCTCTTCGATTGCTCTGGGCGTCGTGAGCACGCCTCCACCGCTGCCGCCAACTGCGTTGTCGCCCGCACCCGTGTCAGGAAGATCACGCCCAGCAGCAGGACGAGCGCGCCCGACCAGAATGGTGCGGCGGGCGCAAGTTGGTCGTAGGCCGCGCCGGCCCACAGCGGGCCGAACACGCTCATCAGCCCGCTGAGTGCGGTGCTCACGCCCGCCACCTGGCCCTGCTCCTGCGGCGCGACCTGGTTGGCTATCAGCGCGGTCAGCGTCGGGTAGATCAGCCCGGCGCTAGCGCTGCTGATGAGGGCAATCGGGTACAACATCGAGGCAGATGGTGCAACGATGATGGCAACGAAGCCCAGCGCCTGGAGCGCCAGGCCGGCGATCGCCAGCGTTTTCTCACCAAAGGGTGGCACGAGCCGCCCGATCAGGACGCCCTGCAC
>DATFXE010000068.1:0-4391 GCA_035258585.1 Roseiflexaceae bacterium
GCCGCGCTCGCTGGAGATCGCCGAGGCGCGCTTCTTCCCGCTCGACCACCTGCCCGGCGGCGCTGGCGATGGCACCCGCCGCCGCGTGGCCGAGTATCTGGCCGGCGAGCGCGGGGTGGCACGGATGTGGTGAATTGCAGATTGCAGATTGAGACCGGCAATCTACCATCGGGTGTCCACGCCCAGAGGGTACCCGGCGAATCTGCAATCTGCAATAGGAGAAATAGATGGCAGCCTACACCCCAATCCTGGCGACGCTCGGTTATGTCATGTCGCCCGATGGCCAGAGCGTGCTGATGATCCACCGCAACGCGCGGCCGGACGACCAGCACTATGGCAAGTACAACGGCCTGGGCGGCAAGCTCGATGCCGACGAGGACGTGGCCGCCGGCATGCGCCGCGAGATCCGCGAGGAGGCCGGCATCGAGATCGAGGAGATGACGCTGCGCGGCACGGTCAGCTGGCCTGGCTTCGGGAAGAACGAGGAGGACTGGTTCGCCTTTGTCTTCCGAATCGACCGCTGGAGCGGCACGCCGCTGGCCCTCAACCCCGAGGGAGCGCTGGAGTGGGTGCCGCTCACACGTCTGCCCGAGCTCAATCTGTGGGATAGCGATCGCATGTGGCTCGACATGGTCTTCGAGCGCACGCCGAAGATGTTCCACGGTATCGCGCCGTACAAGGACGGCAAGCTGGTGTCGTGGGGATATACGTTAATTTGAGCGATTCGGTGGGCGAATGGCTATGAGGCCCAGGCTGACTATAAGTGCTTTATCGACTGAGCCATTTGTGTGGCGCTGAGTCGCCCGACATAGTCTTCCAGGCGTCGCTTATCAATCGTTCTCAATACGCTGACTATAGGTGGATTAGATAATGGGTATGGCTACATGGATGATCCTGGGCGGCCTGGCGCTGATCGTCGTGATTGCGGCACTCATAGCGCTCAACCGCAGCTGGGGCAACTTCCCCGAGCGTGCTGACACGCTGCCGCCGACCGGCGCATCCGCACCTGGTATGTCGAGCAGCACAGGCAGCAGCGCCGCGGAATCCTGGGAAGATCGGCGGCAGCTCGGCACGCCAGCCCAGCCGGTGGCGGCGATCGAGGTAGCCAGCCAGCCTGGCTGGCTAGTGCCGATCGAGGATCCGCTAGTGCGGCGCACAGCCGAGCAGGCGCTCGAAAAGGGCGGCCCGATCACCCGCTATATCGTGCGCCAGGGCGGTCAGGTGTGCTTCGACTTCAGCCAGATCGACGACCCGGCTCGGCGACAGGAGGCCTACGACCTGATGCGGCGCTTCAACGCCGGGCAGGATGTCGATATCGCAGCGATGGTGAAAATGATCAACCGGCTGTTCAAACCATAACGACACTTTTGCGACGGTAAAGACGATAGACGATGAGGGGTTGCTCTGCTTTGTCATCGTGTATCGTCCACCGTCCATCGTCGCAGTAATGCAAGGAGGCACTATGCTTGACATCAAACTCATTCGCGAGCAGCCCGAGCTAGTCAAGGCCGGCATCGCGCGGCGCGGCGACGATCCGGCGATCATCGATCAGATCCTGGCGCTGGATACGCGCCGGCGCGAGCTGCTCAACCAGGTCGAGACGCTCAAGGCCACCCGCAACGCCGTCTCAAAGGAGATCGGCAAGATGAAGGAGCCGGCGGCGCGCGAGGCCAAGATCGCCGAAATGCGCGGCGTGGGCGACCAGATCGCGGCGCTGGACCATGAGGTGGCCGAAGTCGAGCGCGAGTGGCATTTCCAAATGCTGATGGTCCCCAACCTGCCGCATCCGGAGGTGCCAACCGGAAGCGGCGAGCACGACAACGTGGTGGTTCGCACCGAGGGCCAGCCACGCGCGTTCGACTTCACGCCCAAGCCGCACTGGGATCTGGGCGAGGCGCTCGACATTATCGACTTCGAGCGCGGCGTGAAGCTTTCCGGCACGCGCTTCTTCGTGCTCAAGGGCGCCGGCGCGCGCTTGCAGCGCGCGCTGATCGCCTGGATGCTCGACGTGCATATCAACCAGCACGGCTATACCGAGATCGCGCCGCCCTACGTCGTCAAGGAGGAGATCCTGGTAGGCACCGGCAACCTGCCCAAGTTCGGCGAGAATTTGTTCAGGGTCGAGGGCGCCGACCTGATCTTGATCCCGACCGCCGAGGTGCCTGTGACCAACCTGTATCGCGACGAGATACTCGAGCCGGGCCGCCTGCCGATCTACCACGTGGCCTACACGCCCTGCTGGCGCAACGAGCAGATGAGCGCCGGCCGCGACGTTCGAGGTATCAAGCGGGTCTACCAGTTCGATAAAGTCGAAATGGTTAAGTTCGTCGTGCCGGAGACCAGCCAGGATGAGCTGACCACGCTGATCGACAACGCCGAGGATATCTGCAAGGCGCTTCAGTTACCGTACCGGCTGCTGCAGCTCTGCACCGCCGACCTTGGCACGGCGGTGATGAAGTACGATCTGGAGATGTGGGCGCCGGGCGTGCAGGAGTGGCTGGAGGTCAGCTCCTGCGCCAACTTCGGCGATTACCAGGCTCGGCGCGCCAACTTGCGCTACCGCCCGGCCGCCGGCGCCAAGCCGGAGTTCCTGCACACGCTGAACGGCTCAGGGCTGGCGCTGCCACGTGTGATGATCGCGATCATGGAGAACTACCAGCGGGCTGACGGCTCGATCGTGATACCTGAGGTACTGCGGCCGTATTTGGGCGGGATCGAGGTAATCCGGTGACGGGTGACGGGTGATGGGTGACGAATTAGCCACACCTGTCACTCGTCACTCGCCAGAGGGGCAGGGATGAGCGAGATCGACGAGCGACTCGACCGTGGTGTGGAGGTCTTCCGGCGCGCGGGCGACGACAGCGCGCTGCTTGGGGCGGCGCTGCTGGCGTTCCACGGCGCGCTGGAGCGCTTCCTGGACGACGAGCTGCGCGATCGGCCCGAGCTCGGCGCCGAGGAGCGCCGGCTGCTCGATGCGGGCCGGCTGGGCTGGCCGGCGCGCGCCAGGCTGGCCGAGCAGGCCGGCCTGCTGACGCCACAGCAGGCCGGCCAGGCGATCGAGGCCACCAGGGCGCGGATCGCAATCGCGCGCGGCGATATCTGCTCGTGGCAGGCCGGCGCGGTCGAATCCTACGGCCAGATGGTCGCATCTCGCTGCGGGCGCATGGAACTGATCCGCTGGATCGACCAGCGACCCGAGCGCGCCAAGAAGACCGCCGCGAGTCCCATCCCGTCCATCTGGGAGCCGGAGGAGCGCTGGCGCCTCCCTGTCGCGCGCGTGGCCCTCAGCCTGCTGTTTCTCGTGACTCTGGCTGCGGTCGTGTGGACGATCTACACCCGCCTGGATGGGCCGCGCCTGCTGCGCGCGGTCGGCGCGCTGCCCGCGCCCACCGCCGTGCAGCTCCCGACCGAGCCGATCGTTCCGACGCCGACGCCGCCCACCCGCACGGCCCGTATCACTGGGCTAGGCGGCGGGCCCGGCTGGCTGCACGTCACGGCATCGTTCGACAGCCCGACCCGCGCCATCCGCCTGGCCGACGGTATGCAGGTCACGCTGCGCGACGAGCAGCAGACCGACGCAAGCGGCGTGCGTTGGCAGCTGGTGGAGGCCGGCGGGTACGAGGGCTGGTGCCCGGAGAATAATTTGCTGCTGGAAAGCTTCGGCGGGTAGCGTTGTGAGATACCGCGATACTACCAGATCGTCGTGACGCTCGACGATCGAATCTTGCCGTCGCGGCTGATCAGCGGCACACCAAGATGCGCGGCCGTCGCGGCGATTATGCGGTCGGGTAGATCCGGCACCTGCGCACGATCGACAAGCCGTATCGCCTGAGCAATCGATCGGTCGCAGAATACTTCCACTAACAGTGGATTTGGATCGTCTAGGGCTTGAAGAACACCATCAAAAACGGCTGGAGCAATGCGGCCTTTATCCACCAAGTATACCATCTCTATCAATGAGATTGATGACACGGCAATTTGTTCGCCGCTGGCTGCCGCCGTATCCATCTCCCATCGAGCTGTTGAGGACAGCCGCCCGTCATCGAAGATGTACCAGATCACAGCATGGGTATCGGCAACGGCGCGGATCGTCATATATCCTCATGCGGAAAGTTGGCCCATGCCTCGCGCCGTGCCTCGTCGATCTCTTCGGCGGAGGGGGCTGGACCAAGATTTGCAAAGCGGCCTCTGAGCGGAGTGCGTGGAGTCGGCGATGCAGCTGGCTGCTCCAGCGCATACTCAATCGCCGGAGCCAAACGTGCGACCAGGCGCGCCTGATCGCGCGGCGATAGCTTCCGCGCTAGATCGAGCACCTGATCGAGTGTGACCGTTGACATAGCAGACCTCCCGGTTACTCCAACAATACGTTGATTATAGCAGATCGCGCATGA
>DATFXE010000069.1:0-6895 GCA_035258585.1 Roseiflexaceae bacterium
GCAGGCGCCGACCACAGCCCCCGCCAGCAGCTCAGCTGCGACAAATGCCCCCGCGCCCACCGCGGCCCCCGCGCCCACCGCAGCCCCTGCGCCCACCGCGGCCGCCGCGCCAACCGCAGCCGCCGCACCCACCGCCGCTCCGGCTAGCCAGCTGAAGCGCGACTCTAAGACGCTGGTGATCGCCAACACCGAGTCGCCGGACAACGCCGACCCTGGGCAAACGCTGAACGCCGCCAACAGCCTGCTGCAGCGCGGGATGTACGAGGGCTTGCTGACGCTCAAGGGCGAGAGCCTGAGTGAGGTCGAGCCGGTGCTGGCCGAGAGCTTCACGACCAACGCCGACAAGAGCACGTGGACCTTCAAGATTCGCCAGGGCGTCAAGTTCACCGATGGCTTCCCGCTCGACGCTCAGGCTGTCTATGACTCGTATGCGCGCACGATCACCAATAAGATGCCGACCTGGAATATTCTCGGGCGCTTCGTCGGCGATGACCCCGCCAAGACAATGAAGGTGGTCGATCCTTCGACGCTGGAGTTCAAGTTCTCCGGCCCGCAGCCGCTGTTTCAACTGGCGCTGGCCGCGGCCTATGGCACCGGCATCATCAGCCCGAAGGCGTTCAAAGAGCACGCCAAGGACAACGACGCCGGCAAGGAGTGGCTGACCACGCACGCGGTCGGCACCGGCCCATACACGCTCGACAAATTCGCGCCGAACGACGAGTTCATCCTGGTGCGCAACCCGGCCTACTGGCGCGGCTGGAACGACCCGGCTAAATTCGAGAAGATTATCATCAAAGTGCTGCCCGAAAACTCCACCCGCCGCCAGTTGCTCGAAAAGGGCGATGCCGATATCTCCTATCTCAACACTCCCGAGGACATGCAGACGATCGAGCAATCCGGCAATTTCAACGTCGGTAAGGCCGATCTGATTCGGATCGACTATATCGCCTTCAATACCCACGCGGCGCTCAAGGACCCGCGCGTGCGCCAGGCGATCTGCTATGCCTTCGACTACGACGGCTACGTCAACGGCGTCCTGAAGGGCGAGGGCCGGCGCGCGGAGGGTCCGTTCCCGCGCAGCCTGGCATTCCACGATTCGAACGTGTTCATGTACCCGACCGACCTGGAGAAGGCCAAAGCGCTGCTACAGGAGGCGGGTTGGACCGACGGCACCGAAGTTACATACGCCTATTATCCAGGCTTTCACGGCGAGGACGTCGGCCCGATCCTCCAGGCGCAACTCGAGCAGATCGGCGTCAAGCTCAAGATCCAGGAGCTGGACATCTCGGCGTTCAACGGGATCTTCTACGGCGACCAGCCACCCGAGCAGCGCCCGGATATGATGTGGTACGCCTGGTGGCCGAACCTCAACGACCCGTACGACTGGTCGTGGATTCTCTACCACAGCCAGGCCGCCGGATCGAATGGCGCGAACGCCGGATTCTACTCCAACAAGCGCGTCGACGAGCTGATCGACCAGGGGCTCATCGAGACCGATCCGGCCAAGCAGGCGGCGATCTGGAAGGAGCTGCAGAACATCATCACCAAAGACGATCCGGCCGGCCTGTGGGTCACCGATCCGCTCGACCGCACGATCTTCCGCAAGGATATCGCCGGCCAGGTCTACAACGCGCTGTACACCGATACATTCGATTTCTGGGCGCTCAGCCGGAAACCATAAGAACCGAGAACCAAGAACCGAGAACCTCTTACACTTGCGGTTCTCGGTTCTTGGTTCTCAGTTCTGGATAGACTATGCTGCGCTTCCTCATCCGCCGCGCGCTGCTGCTGCTGTTCGTCGTCTGGGGCATCTCGCTCGCCACCTTCGTGCTTGCGCGGCTGGTCCCCAGCGATCCCGCGCGCCTGATCGCCGGGCCGCGCGCCGGGCCGGAGGCCGTCGCGGTGGTGCGCCACGATTACGGCCTGGATCGGCCTGTGCCCGAGCAGTACGTGCGCTATATCGGCGGCCTGCTCCAGGGCGATCTGGGGCGCTCGTTCAGCTCGAAGCGCCCGGTTGCGGACGATCTGCGCGCCTTCCTGCCCGCTACGGTCGAGCTGGGCATGGCTTCGCTGCTGCTGGCGGTGCTCGTCGGCGTCCCGTTTGGGATCATCGCCGCGGTGCGCCGCAACTCGGCGGCGGATTATGCCGGGCGCGGGCTCGCGACGCTGGGGCTGTCACTGCCGCCGTTCTGGATCGGCCTGCTCGCGCAGCTCGTCTTCTACAGCGGCCTCACGCTGCTGCCGGTGGGCGGGCGACTCAGCCAGGATGTCGCCCCACCGCCCGCAATCACAGGGATGTATACCGTCGACAGCCTGCTTATGGGCCAGGGCTGGACCTTTCTGGATGCGCTGCGACATCTGATCTTGCCCGCCATTGTGCTGAGCTTCGGCACCATGGCCGTGTTCGTGCGCCTGGTTCGCACAACGCTGCTCGAGGTGATGGGACAGGACTATGTGCGTACCGCCCGCGCCAAAGGGCTGGCCGAGCGGGCAGTAGTCGTCGGACACGCGTTACGCAACGCCCTGCTGCCGGTGCTCACGATCGGCGCGCTACAGCTCGGCTTATTGCTGAGCGGGGTGCTGCTGATCGAGTCGATCTTCAGCTGGCCGGGCATAGGCCGCTATACGGCGCAGGCGATCGTCAGTTCCGACTACAATGGAATTATGGGCGTCACGATCGTGCTGGCGTTGATCTACTTGCTGATCAACACCGCCGTCGACCTGCTGTATGTCTGGCTCGACCCGCGGATAAAGTATAGCTAGTGCGCTCTTAGCGTGGGGGTTGGGGTGGGGTTTGGGGAGGACGGATGCCCACACCCAGAGGGTACCCGGCGTCTCCCCAAGATCTTCTTTTTCTGGCTCACTCCGGCGGCCGGGTACCCTCTGGGTGTCGCCGGAGTGAGCCAGAAAAGAAGCTGCTTGAAGGGCTTGCAGCGCTCTAAACCTCCCCGCAATGGACAACCGCGTAAGTGGTGTTATCTAAAGCATGAAAACGGAACCGAGCTACATCTTGGCCGACACAAGCCAGCCTGATCCACGGCTCCACGAGCGGCGCTTGCCCTTCCAAAGCGTGCGCCGGTTCCTTTCCCAGAGCTATCTCAACGTCGTCGGGCTGGCGCTCGTACTGCTGCTGCTGGCGCTGGCGCTGGCTGGCGGCGCCCTGGCGCCCTTCCCGCCCACCAAGACCAACCTGGGCGAGCGCTTGCAGCCGCCCTCGACGCAACACCTGATGGGCACCGATAACTTTGGGCGCGATATCTTCAGCCGGGTGCTCAGCGGCGCGCGCATCTCGCTGCAGGTCGCGGCGATCGTGCTGAGCATCTCGGTGGTGATTGGCTTCCTGGTCGGGGCGGTGGCCGGCCTGGCAGGCGGGATTCTCGACGAGCTGTTGATGCGCCTCACCGATCTGTTCATCGCCTTCCCGGCGCTGGTGTTTGCCGCGGCGATCGCCGCGACGCTCGGGCGCAGCCTGGAAAACACCATGATTGCGCTCGCCACAGTGTACTGGCCCTGGTACGCTCGGCTCATCCGCTCGCAGGTGCTGGGGATAGCCCAGGAGGATTACATCCTGGCGACCAGGGCGCTCGGCGTGCCGGCCTGGCGCGTGATCTGGCGCCACATTCTGCCGAATGTGCTGCCGCTGATCCTCGTCCAGCTCAGCCTCGACGCCGGCTACGCGATCCTCTCGACCTCCTCGCTAAGCTTCCTCGGGCTCGGCGCGCAGCCGCCCTCGCCGGAATGGGGCGCGATGCTCACCGCGGCGCGCGAGTTCGTCCGCGAGGCCTGGTGGTACATGGCTTTCCCTGGCCTGGCGCTGACGCTGACCGTGCTCGGCTTCAACCTGTTTGGCGACGGCCTGCGCGATTATCTGGACCCACGGATGCGGGGACATCTATAATCTGCTCTGGCGGGGGATAGTCGAGTCATGAGTCATCCCGTATTTAACACGGTGGCTGCGAGGGCGTGGGAATGTGCCGCAGCGCATTCCCACGCCCTCGCAGCCATAAAATACAGCGGTGGCCGGTGCTCCTTCGCGGCCGCGCAGCGGCTGCGAAGGAGCACCGGCCACCGGCAGATTGGAATACTGCGCCGGCAATGATATGAGATATGCTGCATCACAATGCCCAAAGATCCGTTTGTAAAATTCGGATGACTCATGTCACCAGAATGACTGAGGCACAGCAATGATTGGACATGCCGACCTGATCATCACCAATGCCCGTGCACTTACGCTCGACCCGGCCCAGCCGCGCGCCGAGGCGGTGGCAGTGGCGGGAACCCGCATCGTCTTCGTTGGAAGCAGCGCCGAGGCCGCGGGCCTGCGTGGCCCTGGCACGCACATGGTCGACGCGGCGGGCCGAACGCTGCTGCCGGGTATCGTCGACAGTCACTACCACTTGCAGATGGGCTCGCTCAAGCTCGACGATATCCGCTTCGAGGGGGCGCGCTCCTACGATGAGGTGGTCGGCGCCGTGCGCCACTACGCCGCCGCGCACGCGGGTAAGCTGTGGCTGGCCGGCTACGGCCTGAACTATAACGTGTTGCCACAACAGACGCTTACTCGCCAGGACCTCGACCAGATCGTCGCCGATCGCCCGCTGATCGTCGTGGCCTTCGATCTGCACACCGCCTGGGCGAACACCCGCGCGCTGGAGCTTGCCGGCCTGTTTCGAGGTGGGCACTGCGAGCCGGGCAACGAGATCGTGATGGCGGCCGACGGCACGGCCAGCGGTGAACTGCGCGAGCCGGGCGCCTACAGCCAGGTGACAGTGCTGCTGCCCATGCCGGATGAGACACAGATTCGCGCCCTGCTGCACAAAGGGCTGGCCGAGGCCGCGCGCTTCGGCATCACCAGCATCCACAACATGGACGGCGACATGGCCCAGATGACGCGCTACTGCGCGCTGGAGGATCGCGGCGAGCTGACGCTGCGCGTCTACGTGCCATACCTCGTCACCCCCGAGACGCCGCTCGACGCCCTGGCTGAGGGGACGGCCATGCGGGCAGTTCAGGCCGAACTGGTGCGCGGCGGATGCGTCAAGTTCTTCATGGACGGCGTGGTTGAGGCGTGTACTGCGCTACTGCTGGACGATTACGCCGACGAGCCAGGCAATTGCGGCACGGCGATCTTTAGCGCCGAACAGTTTACGCGCCTGGCGACCGAGGCAGATCGACTCGGGTTGCAGATCGCCGTGCACGCGATCGGCGACGCGGCCGTGCGCCGGGCGCTCGACGGCTTCGCGCACGCTGAGCGTGTGAACGGCCGGCGGGATAGCCGCCACCGGATCGAACACATCGAGCTGCTGCACCCCGACGACCTGCCGCGCTTCCACGAGCTGGGTGTGACCGCCTCGATGCAACCGCTGCACGCCGCCGTCTCAGAGCCAGGGCAGGCCTGGGCGCGGCGCGTCGGCCTCGATCGCTGGGCGCGCGGCTTCCCGTGGCAGACGCTGCGCGAGAGCGGGGCACATCTTGTCTTTGGCAGCGACTGGCCAGTGGTGACACAGAATCCCTTTCTGGCCATGCGTGCCGCGATGGCGCGCCAGCCCTGGGCGCCCGGCCAGCCACAGCAGGCTCAGACCTTGGAAGCGACCCTGGCGGCCTATACGCGCGACGCGGCCTACGCCGAGTTCCAGGAAGGCGTCAAAGGGCAATTGCGCGCCGGGCTGCTGGCCGACCTGGCGCTGCTATCGGACGACATCGAGACGACGCCGATCGAGCAACTGGCCGACATGACCGCGTCGCTGACTGTCTGCAATGGTCGCATCGTCTACGAGGACCTTTGATGAACCTCGCGGAATACGCCCACTACGATGGGCTCGGTCTGGCCGGGCTGGTGCGCTCCGGGCAGGTGAGCGCGTTCGAGCCGGGGCAGTTCATGCTGGCTGCCGTCGAGCAGATCAATCCGCAGATCGGCGCGGTGATCGAAACCTACCCCGAGCGAGTCGCGGCGCTCGAGGGGAGCCCGGCGCCAGATGGCGCGTTTGCGGGCGTGCCGTTCCTGCTGAAGGACATCGGCGCGGGCGAAGCAGGCAAGCGACAGGAGCTGGGCTCGCGCCTGACCCGCGGGCGGATCGCCGCGGCCGATAGCTTCCTGACCGAACAGTTCAGGGCGGCCGGGCTCAGCATCCTGGGCCGCACGGCCACGCCGGAGTTTGCGCTCTCGGCCTCGACCGAGTCGCTACTGACTGGCGCGACGCGCAACCCGTGGGACCCGCAGCTCTCGGCCGGCGGGTCGAGCGGGGGAGCAGCAGCCAGCGTGGCGGCCGGGATCGTGCCAATCGCCCACGCCAGCGACAGTGCCGGTTCGATCCGTATCCCATCAAGCGCCTGCGGATTGGTTGGGCTCAAGCCCTCGCGCGGGCGCGTCAGCAGCGGGCCAGCCGCCGCCGAGAGCCTGGCCGGAATGTCGCAGGAGTTCGTCCTCTGCCGCACCGTGCGCGATGCCGCCGCCATGCTCGATGCCGTCGCGCGGCCAATGCCGGGCGACCCGTTCATCATCACGCAGTCGCCGCAGCCCTATCTGCAGCTGCTCGCCGCGCCAATCGGCCAGCTTCGGATCGCCTGGACAGCGCGCTCATGGCAGCCCGGCACACTGGTCGATCCCGCCGCAGCGCGCTGCATCGAGCAGGTGGCACAGCAGTGCGAGGCGCTCGGCCATATTGTGATCGAGGACTCGCCGTCGTTCGAGTACGAATCATTCCTGCGGGCGATCTGTATCGGCTGGGCGTTCGGGTTCGACGTGGAGATCGACGAGCTGGCGAACGACATGGGCCGCGCCGTCGGCGAACACACCCTCGAGCCGGTCACGCTGGCGTACTACCAGTATGCCCGCAGCCTCTCCGCCGCCGACGTCGTCTGGGCCGAGCGTGTCGCCAATCAACTTCGGCGCAGC
>DATFXE010000070.1:0-4116 GCA_035258585.1 Roseiflexaceae bacterium
CATCTTGACCGTGCAGAAGGCTTTGGCCAGCGAGGCATGCTCGTCCTTCATCACCCCGGCATCCTGCAGCTGCGACAAGCGCACCACCATACATTCCGAGGCCGTGATGTTGCCCAGCATCCGCACCAGCAGATCCTGCACGAGCTGGAAGCGGCCGATCGGGCGGCCGAACTGCTCGCGCCGTTTCGCGTAGGCCAGCGCATGCTCGTATGCGCCCCGTGCGCAGCCGACCGCCTGCCAGGCAACGCTGGCGCGCGTCATCTTCAGCACCGCCGCGGTGTCGCGGAACGAGTTGGCCTGCTGCAGGCGGTTTGCCTCCGGCACGCGCACCTCGTCCAGCGTGATCAGCGCGTTCTGCACCACTCGCAGCGCGATCTTGTCCTCCAGCTTCTGGGTGCTGAAGCCAGGTGTACCGTTCTCGACCACGAAACCTTTGACCTGGTTGTCTTCGACGTCGCGCGCCCAGATAATCGTCAGATCGGCGAAGGTGGCGTTGCCGATCCACTTCTTCTGGCCACTCAGCACCCAGCTCTCGCCCTCGCGCCGCGCGGTGGTGGTCAGGCCGCCGGACGCGCCCGAACCGACCTCCGGCTCAGTCAGGCCGAAGGCGCCGATCGCCTCCAGGCGCGCCATCGGCGGCAGCCAGCGCTGCTTCTGCTCCTCCGAGCCGCACAGATAGATCGAGCCCATGGCGAGGCCGCCATGCACGCCGCTGAACGTCGCGATCGAGGGGTCTACGCGCGCCAGTTCCATACTTACGAACCCATCCAGGAGTGTGCTCTTGCCACGGCAGCCGTAGCCCTGATAGGGCAGGCCGGCAATGTTTAGGTCGCGAAAGGCCGGTAGAATCTCGAATGGAAATTCGGCGCGTGTCCAGTAGCGGTTGATAATCGGCGCGACTCGCTCCTCCATGAACATGCGCACCTGGCCGAGCAGCTGCCGGTCTTCTTCAGGCAACAGTCCGGCGATCTGGTAGAAGTCGCCGTCGGCCGCCCCTAGCTCCAGTGCGGCCGTTTCCCGCTCACGTACTGTGGTCATGGCGTCCTCCTTTGTCGCAAGTGTGTCAACACCTGCCTCAGATGGTGCGGGATCGCTCGGCCGATTCGCCGCAGGCGACCTGGAGCCGGCCCGGCGTTGACGGCCGAACGGATGTTGTCGGTGACGAAGAACGCGCGTACATGAAAGTGTCCCACCCAGCGCGGGTCCACCTGCGGGGCAGGACCAAACGCGAGCGAGTGGACGATCTCAACGTTCCGGAGCTCCTCACCGCGGGCGACCAGCGCCTCGATGAGCGGGGTCGGCGTCGCGCACATCCCATGCACATAGACGCGGTTTCCTGACTCGACAACCTGCACG
The DNA here is from genome assembly GCA_035258585.1 of Roseiflexaceae bacterium. Classification (GTDB taxonomy): domain Bacteria; phylum Chloroflexota; class Chloroflexia; order Chloroflexales; family Roseiflexaceae; genus DATFXE01. The sequence goes on from DATFXE010000070.1 coordinate 1,357, forward strand.
GCCGTAGTGGCGTCACACCACGTGGTCATACCGCACCTCGTTTCGTATGTCCACCGTCGTATCCTGGATACGACGACGTTGCGGCGATGTGGCTCTCCCGCGCGAGCGAGGTGCATAGCAGCTGCCTCATTCGCCAAGTGGGAAGCCGTAACGCCGCTTAATCGGCGTGATCCGCGACAAACTGCGCTACGACCGGCGCCAGCTGATCGGCCTCGGTCACCAGCCCCAGATGCCCGCCGTGGAAGACGTGCAGCCGCGCGTGCGGGATCAGGTATTGCATGATCTTCGCATTGGCGAGCGGAATAATCGGATCATCATCGCCGGACAGGATCAAGGTCGGCTGCCGGATGAGTGGGAGCCAGGGCAAGCTGGTCCAGCCTACACTGGACAGCAGCTGGTAGAAATAGCCGCGCTGGCTGGCCCCGTATATCGCTTGCGCAAAGCCGCGCACCTGCTCGGGATGGGTCCGCGCGCTTCCGCCGTACAATTCGGCGGCGATCGATTCCAGGTGCGACCGATCGAGGAAGCGCCGCGGCGTCAGCATGTTAAGCAAGACCGAGAGTCGGCCGGGCACCATGAGCGCGCCGGTGCTGGTGCTGACCAGGACTAGCCGCCGGCAGCGCGGCGGATGCTGCACGGCGAACTGCTGGGCCAGGGCGCCGCCCCAGGAAATGCCGAGCACATCTACCCGCTCGTAGCCAAGCTGATCGAGCATTCGCGCCACCAGGCAGGCCAGGATTGCCGGCCGGGACGGGAATATCGGCACAGGCGAGCCGCCCGTCCCCGGCACGTCGAAGCGAATGACTTCGATCGCCCCATCGAGCGCGTCCACGAATGGCTGAAGCAGCTCGAGGTTGGCGCCGATACCGCTCATCAGCAGCAGCGGTGTGCGCATGCCGTCGCCCGGACGAATGGCGACACGCAAGCGCTGGCCGTTGACGTCGATAGTGTGCGTATCTATGGGTGTTTGGTTCGATGACGGCGACATTGCCACTCCTCATTGCTTCAGTGCAGTGATCGCCAGCGGCCGGAAGTGCGACCTTCGTCGCGTCTACTAACCATTCACCGCTGCAGCATATAGGTGCCCGGCGCCGGTGCCCCCGGCGCAAATCGCTCATCTCCAAGGGCGTGCGGCGCCGGCCGCAGCTCGCCGGAGCGCTCTTTGAGCCAATCCCGCCAGTGATCCCACCACGAGCCGGGCCGCTTCTGGGCGCCGGCCAGCCACTGTTGAGGATCGGCGGGTAGCTGTGGATTGGTATAAAAGCTCGCCTTTGGGTTGCCAGGCGGGTTCACGATGCTCTGAATATGGCCACTCGAGCTCACGATGAACTCGCACCGCCCGCCCAGGATCTGGGTTGTGGCATAACACGCCTGCCACGGCGTGATATGATCGGTAATACCGGCCAGGATGAACATATCGTTGCTAATCTTCGACGCGTCGAGCGGCGTGGCGAGCAGCGTGAGCGCGCCAGGGTTCCGAAACGGGTTCGCCAGGGCGATGTCGAGCAGATCGGCGTGCAGCTGGGCCGGCAGGTTGGTCGTATCATTATTCCAGTACAGGATGTCGAAGGCCGGCGGCTCCTCGCCAAGCAGGTAATTATTGACCCAGTAGTTCCAGATCAGATCGTTGGGCCGCATCCAATTGAAGACGCGCGCCATATCGCGGCCACTCAGCACGCCCCTGGCGCGCGAGATCGCCTTGGCCGCCGCGATCGTCTCGGGCGTCATGAACAACCCAAGCTGTGACTCGACGCTGGTGTCGAGCACCGTCACCAGCAGTGTCACCGCATTCACGCGCCGATCGCCGATCGCGGCGAGATGCGCCAGCAGCGCGGTCAACGTCATCCCGCCGGCGCAGGCCCCCAGCATGTTGATGCTCTCGCTCGCCGCGATGTCACGGGCCGCATCGATCGCTTCTAGCACAGCGCGCAAATAGGTCTCCAACCCCCAGTCGCGCTGGGCCGGCGTCGGGTTGCGCCAGCTGAGGGCGAAGACGGTGAACCCCTGCTTGACCAGGTACTCGATGATGCTCTTGCCCGGCGCCAGATCCATCATGTAGAACTTGTTGATCTGCGGCGGAAGCAGGAGCAGGGGTCGGCTGTACACTTGCTCCGTCGCCGGAGCATACTGGATCAGCTCCAGCACATCGTTTTTGAAGACGACCGCGCCCGGCGAGAGCGCCAGATTCTTCCCGACCGCAAAAGCCGTCATATCGACTTGCGAGGGCATACCGCCGTTGTGGGCGATGTCGTCGAGCAGGTGTTGGAGCCCGCGCGCGAGGCTTTCGCCGCCGGTATCGATCAGCTTCTTGAGCGCGGCCGGGTTGCCGAGAATCCGGTTGGTCGGCGCCAGGGCCTCGGTCAGCAGCCTGACCGCGAACCGCGCGCGCTCGGCATCTTTGGACGCGAGATCAGCATCATCGACGAACGCGTACAGGCTCTGCTGCCAGGCCAGATATGTCTGCAATGTGGCCCCATAGAGGCGATTCGTCTGCCAGGCCGGGTCACCGAATCGTCGATCCTTCGGATCAGGCGCGACCGTCGATGTACCGCTGAGCACGCGGCCAACCTCGCCGAGAAATCCGGCGGAATGCTTCAACGCCAGCCTCGGGTTGTTCCAGGCCTTGCTGGCCAACTGTTGGAGACCGGCGCGGATATCCGCGCCGGTGAAGCCGACCAGTGGGCTGAGGCCGAGCGCCCCATCGGCCGCGCCGGCGCTCTCGGCCGCGCGTTCGGCGACCTCGGAACGTCGCTCGGCGCT
>DATFXE010000071.1:0-10388 GCA_035258585.1 Roseiflexaceae bacterium
AACTTCGCAGTGTCTCCCGGTCGAGACGGAATGGCGCCAGCGCCGCAGGGCGCTCGCCGCTGGCAGCGGCATGGGATAGCAGCTGTCCCAGCCGCATCCCAAATGGCATGCCATGCCCACAGAAGCCGCCCACGACCCAGGTATTCGGCAGATCGGGCGCGCGATCGGCGATCGGCAGGAAGTCGGGGGTGAAGGCCATCAGCCCGGCCCAGCGCCGCGCCACACGCAGCCCCGTCAGTGCCGGGAAGAGCCGCGGCAGCACCTGCTCAAGCGCATCCTGTACCTCGGCGGTCGGCCGGCTGTCACGGATACCGATGTCCTGCTCTGGCGCGACAGCCCGGCAGCCACCAAGGATGATTGTGCCGTCGGGAGCCTGCTGCCAGTATTCGCCGGTCGGCGTCAGCGCCGCGCCCATGCCGAGCCTGAACAGCGCGGGCGCCGGGGCGAACGCCAGAGCCTGCCCGCGCACGGGTGTCACGGCCGGCGCCAGCGCTGGGATGATCTGCCCCAGCCAGGCATTCGCGGCGACGACCACCCCGCTGGCACGAATCTTTCCACGCGTCGTTGTCGCCAGCACGCCATCGCTCTCCGGCGTGAGGCTGGCCAGCGCTGTTTCAGTCACAATGCGCGCGCCGTGTCGCTCGGCAGCGGCGGCCAGGCCTTGCACCAACCGGGCCGAATGGAGCAGGCCATCTACAGGCGCGAACAGCCCGCCACAGATCGACGTGCCGAGCGGAGTGTCGATCAGCGCCTGGACCTGATGCCGATCGAGCAGGTCGGCCGCGAAGCCGTCGGCGCGGATCGCCTCGACGGTGGCCGCCAGATCCGCCAGCTGCGCGTCGCCCAGCGCGAGCTGCAGATGCCCTGGCTCGCGATAGTCGCAGGCGATCGATTCCTCGGCCAGCACCTGCCGCAGCAGCATGCGGTTCTCCAGTGTCAGCGACCAGACTTGGCGCGCGGTTGCCTGGCCCAGCCGGGCAATTGCCGAGCGGTAGCCTTCGGCTGTGCCGGCGACCATGAAGCCGCCGTTGCGCCCGGTGGCGCCCGATGCGAGCGCACTCTGCTCGATCAGTACGGTGGGGACGCCGGCGCGCGCCAGCCAGTACGCGGTCGATGTCCCCAGAAGGCCGCCGCCAATTACTACAACATCGATAGTTTCCGGCAGCTCGCCGAATGCGCGCATTGGCCACCAGCTAGTCGCTTGCCAATACGATGCTGGTGCGCCGGGCGGCGAGGCCAGGTCGACTGAGGCACGCATGCGTCCGCTTCTCCTTACACATTGATTTCACCGCCGTATCAGCGTGGCTGCGCTTGACAACCCTCTGTCAAGCGTTTATGATAGGATCGCGGTCGCGCGATCGGCGTAAGCCCAAGTCGATTATAATACGGCTAAGATAAGGCTCGTGGCAACTTGACAGTCTGAGCGGATGGGGGTTGGGGCGGGGCTGCGCTCACACACCCAAACCCCACAGGCCAGATATAACCTCGTCAGGAGTAGTGAAGCTCGATGTCGACCCTTCCTCGAATTCGCAACCTGCCCATCATCGCGTTTTCGCTGGCGCTCGCCGCGCTGCTGGCGGCCTGCGGCGGCCCGGAGATCCCACTGAACGGCACAATCATCGACGCCTATACTGGCAAGCCGGTGCCTGCCGCCACGATCAACCTGGGCGGCGCGCAGCTGAGCACCGACGCGGGTGGCAAATACCAGATCACCCGGTGGAGCGATAAAGATACCCTGCAAGTCGCCGCGAACGGCTATGAGTCTATCAGTATCGTGTTGGCCCAGCAACCGCAGCTTGCCAAGCCGACTCTGCCGGCTGTGACGCTGGATGCCAAGCTGCGGCCGAATACGGTCGGCGGCACGATCACCGACGCCTATACCGGCAAACCGCTCGCCGGCGCGCTCATCAAGGCCAGTGAGGCCTTGAGCGCCACCACCGCGGCCGATGGCCGCTATACGCTCGCCGGGGTACCCGAGAGCTTTACGCTGACGATAACTGCTCCCAATCATGAGCCCTTCAGCCAGAGCTTGAAGCAGCAGGTGGCCTTCGATACTGCGCTACGCCCGGATACACTGGCCGGCGTAGTGACCGATCGCTTCAGCAATCAGCCGGTCGCCGGCGCGACGGTGAAAGTCGGCGACAAGCTCAGCACGACCACCGGCGCCGACGGCAAGTATCGCCTGACGGGCGTGCCGCCCAATGCCACTGTCGAGATCAGCGCCGATGGGTATGCCGCGCTGACTCAGCCGCTGGAGAAGATGACCAGCCTGGATGTGGTGCTGAGGCCGGATGTGCTCAAGGGCACGCTGGTGGACAGCAAGACCAAGGCGCCAATCGCGAACGCGACGGTGATCGCGATGCCGACGCTCGGCACCGATGCGGTCGCGTCCGAGCGGATCGAGAGCAGCGTCGACGGCGCGTTCAAGCTCGACGGCGTGCCGGAGCAGGGCTTCATCCAGGTGCTGGCCCCCGGCTATCGCAAGGCGGTGATCGAGATCAAGCCTGGCAGCGTGCCGTCGAAGATCGAGCTCGAGCCGTTCTACATCAAGTCGCTGTATGTTACCGCAGCGGTTGCCGCCAGGCACGACCTGCTCATGAGCTACTTCGACACGATCGATAAGACCGAACTGAACGCGATCGTGATCGATCTCAAGTCCGATCTGCGCGACGATCTCGGCCTAGTCTACTATGACTCGCAGGTGCCGATCGTCAAAGAGCTGGGCATCTCCAAGCCATATATGAACCTGCCTGAGATCCTTGCCGAGGCCAAGAAGCGCGGGATCTACACGATCGCGCGCGTCCATATCTTCAGCCACGATAACGCGCTGGCCGAGGCCCGGCCGGAGTGGGCCGCCAAGGACCGCACCACCGGCGGCGTGTTCGCCGATTACCCCGGCCCCGGCATCCACTATGATTGGCTGGACCCGTGGAATCGCAACGTTTGGGATTACAATATTCAGCTCTCGGTCGAGGCCGCGCACATGGGCTTCGACGAGATCAACTACGACTATATTCGCTTCCCATCGCTGGAGTTTGCCGCCGCCGACAAGGACCGCCTGCTGCTCTCCAAGCCCGACGCAACCGCCGAGGAGAAGTACGCCAATATCGTCGAGATGCTCAAGCAGTCGCAGGAGGCGATCAATGGCGCCGGCGCGTTTCTCTCGGTCGACGTCTTTGGCGTGGCTACCTGGGAGGCTTCGAATTTGATCGCGCAGGACATTGGGCGGATGGGGCAGTATACCGATTACGTCTGTCCGATGGTCTACCCCTCACATTTCTGGCCAGGCGCGCTGGATTTCGATAACCCGGCGCAGCATCCGTATGAGATTATTCTCGAAAGTTTGAAGAGGGGCGAGAAGCAGATGGCCGGGAAGCGCGCCCTGCTGCGGCCCTGGCTGCAAGACTTCACGCTGACCTGGGTGCCCAAGGATCAGATCGTCGAGTACGGACCCAACGAGGTCCGCGCGCAGATCAAGGCCACCGAGGACTTTGGCAAGGCCGGCGGCTGGATGCTCTACGACTCGGCCAATGAGTACACGGTGGAGGCGCTGAATCCGAAGTAGTGACGAGTGACGAGTAACGAGTGACGCGATACCCGTCACTCGTTACTCGTCACCCGGCATAGGAGACACGATGCGACGTGCGTTGCTGCTGTTCGCCCTGATGATGCTTGCGGGGGTGGGGGTGTTCGTCCGACCGCCATCGCTTGCCGCGCAGACGTCGGTTCCCGTACAGATCGGCAAGGTATCGTTCAGCAAACTCAGCGATTGGCAGCGCGGCACGATCGACGGCCTGCTGATCAGCAACAACGCCGACGGCGAGCTGCGGCTGGCCGACACCAGCAAATCTGGCACCTTCACCTCCGATGTCGTTCGGACCGATTTCTCCTTCAACGCAGTCGGCGCGGTCTGGCGGGCCAGCGTCGTCGCCGGCACGAGCCTGAAGCTGGAGGTCCGTGGTGCTTCGACGCCCGGCGAGGTCGGGGCGACCGTCTGGCAGCCGCTGCCTGGTGGCGACGCGCGATCGCAGACGGACGACGGCGCGTTCGCGCTCGAGTCGGTGCGCGCCTTTCCCACAGCCGCCGCGTTCTTGCAGTTCCGCGCGACGCTAAGCACAACCGCTAATAATGCTTCGCCCGAGCTCCAGGAGATCACGCTCAGCTATCTGGATGCAACCGATGGCCCGTCGCGCTCGGCTGGCCTGCCGCGCGTGCCGGCGCCATACGGCCCGATCACGCTCACCACAGCGCCGCAGATCATCCAACGCGACAGCTGGGCTGCGCCGCCGCCGATCGTGCCGATCGTCCGGCAGACGCCGCGCGGGATCATTCTGCACCAGATCGGCGCCGACGATGTGGTGGATGCGCCGCCGTTCCTGCGCGCGCTCGCGACCTACGATATCTCGGTGCTCGGCTGGGACGACATGCCGTTTCATTTTGTGATCGATCGCGACGGCAATGTCTTCGCCGGACGATCCGGCGGCCCAACTTCTGCGGTGGGGCGCTTCTCCGGCGGCGACGCGGCCATACACGTGGCGCTGATCGGCAGCTCGGCTCCAACCGCGCAGCAGCAGAACACGCTGGCCGGTCTGCTGGCCTGGCTCGGCCAGGCCTACGGCATTGCCCCGACTGGCCAGCATACGCTGGCCGCCAGCAGCGGCGCACCGGCCACGCGCCCCAATATTGCCACCCACTACGATGTAGCGCCCGAATCCGCCGACCCGTCGCCCGAGCTGCGCGCACAGCTTGACGCGCTGCGCCAGAGCGCCGACCAGAGCACGGTTCGCGCGCGCTGGTACTTTGCCGAGGGCAACGCGGTCAACTTCTCCGAGCGCCTGGCGGTGCTGAATCCGAGCGGCGGAACGGCCAGCGTGCGCTTCAATTTGCTGCGCCAGCCTGGCCCGCCGGTCCTGCGCGATGCGACAGTGCCATCCGGCGGCCGGGCCGACCTTCTGATCACCGATCTGTTCAACGACACTACCGATGTGCCGGCGATCGTCGAGTCGAACGCGCCGGTGGTGGCCGAGCGCTTCATGAACTTCGGCAATGACCTCACGGCTGGCCCGGGCGTCAGCCAGCCCTCGCGGGTCTGGTATTTCGCCGAAGGCTCGACCAGTGGAACCAATAAGACCTACCTGCTACTGTTCAACCCGCGCACTGATCCTCTCGAGGCTAGGCTCGCGTACATGTTGGACGATGGCTGCATTGGTCAGCAGGAGGTCTTGATTCCAGCCCTCCAGCGCACGGTCGTCACCGTAGCCGATTCGACAGTGACGGTCAGCTGCCGGGAATCGGATGGGTCGACCAGTGAAACGCAGCGGCTGCTCACCAACCAGGCCTTTGGCCTGCGTGTGATCGCAGATGAGCCGATCGTGGCCGAGCGCACGATGATCTTCGGGCCTGATAGCAGCGCGACCACTGGCGGCGTGCATACCACGCATGGGATTGTTAGCCTCTCGCGGCACTGGTACTTCGCGGAGGGCACCACCCAGGCGCCATTTCAGATGAACATCCTGGTGCTCAATCCCAACGCGCAGCCGGCGAACGTGGCGGTCACCTTTCTGACTGACTCAGGCACTTCGCTGACGCGCAGGTATGCCGTGCCGCCGCAGACGCGCCTGCCGATCAACGTGAATGAGGTGGTGCCCGAGCTGGGCATCGCCACCACTGTGGCGGCCGATCGGCCGGTCGCAGCCGAGCGCACGATGTACTGGAACAACAGCGGCGGCAGCTCGAGTGGCCCCACAGCCGGGGCCGCAAATGCCGGCGCGACCGAGCCGGCCTTTACATGGCTGTTCGCCGATGGCCGCACCAGCGATAATTTTCAGGAATACCTGCTGCTGAGCAACCCCAACAAGAACCAGGCGCGCGTCACGGTCGAATTTGTGCTGTCGGACGGCAAGAAAGCCAGCCAATCGGTGGTCATGGCCGGCGGCTCGCGCTACACGCTGGCGGCGCACCAGTTCTACCCCGGCCAGCAAGCGCTCGCGGCCACGGTGCGGTCGACACAGCCGATCGTCGCCGAGCGCTCGCTCTACCCCGGCGCGCCCGGCAGCGCGGCCAATCGCGGCGGCGCGACCGCGCTGGGCGTGCCGGAGGTGGCTCCGTGACGGAAGAGCAGCGCGTGGCGCAATCCGACAACGAATCGCCTCCAGCGCCATCCGTCAGGCCGGCCGCGCCAGAGGCAGCGCCCAGGCGCGGCGGCTGCTTCGCGCGCTTCCTGGCGGCGATTCTGGTGATCGTGATCACGACCTTTCTTGCGCTGCTGGCCGGCGCCAGCGGCCTGCTCTGGCTTGGCTACATGCCCGACACGCCGCGGCAGCTTGGCGCGGCGCAGGCTCAGCTGGCGACCATGCAGGCCCAAAGCGACGCGCTGCGAACCCAGGTAGCCGAGCAGACGCAGCGCTCCGCCGCCGACCACGAGGCGCTCGGCGAGCTCGGCAGCCAGCTGGCGAATATCCAGAGTCTACGCGATACGCTGCGCCAGGAGCGCGAACAGAGCGTCAGCCAGAACGCCACACTTGTGGCCGAGGCGCGAAGTAGCCGCGACGCGGTCGCGCTCTTCGCCACTGTCGAGTCAGGCCGCGCCGCGCTCCTGGCCGAGCTCGACCGGCGCTCGGCGCGGGTCGAGCGCTTTGTCCAGCGCCTCAGCGATATCTCCAGCGACACCGCGCTCGACCTCGGGGCCACCCAGCCACCCGTGGCGCCAACCCTCCCGCCGGCTCCGACGATCATCTCCGAGCTATCGCCGACGCCGACGCCAACCCCTGCCGCAACCAGCACCAGCGTGCCGACCGAGCCGCCCACGGAATCCCGACAAACGGAGGGACCCAGCGCCAGCCCGCGCCGCGCGTCGCCAACCGCGTCCGCCGAGCCCTCGCCGACGCCGACGCTGGGGCACTGAAGGTTGTCGTCGGATGATTTCGCAACCGATCCACGATGCCGTGCATTGCCTTCCCATGTTTTCATCGTAGGGACGCGGTATATCGCGTCCCTACGATGAAAATCATTGGGCCTCAGCGCATTCTTCTGGCCACCGCAGCGGGCGAAGGTGTGTCATGGGCATCTCCCTGATCGTGACTTAGGCCCGGCGAGCAGGCCAATCAACCCTAGCATACGAACGCGCCAGTCACAAGTCGTGACTGGCGCGTTCGTATGGCACCTCACTTCTTTTGTACTTGTTTTTTCGCTCGAAGACGAAAAAACAAGTACACAGCAAAGTCATAGCCATTACAAATCGAGCCGGACCTTCGCGCCGAAGTTCTTCTTCTCCTTGCTGGTGAAGTAGGTCGCGCAGGCCGCATCCAGCAGGTCGGCGTTGAGCGTCACGGTCTCCATGTTGTACTTAGCGATCGAAATCATTTGCAGCAGGATATCACGCGGCTGGCACATGCGCAGCGGCCGACTATCCGGCTTGTACCACTTCGCCAGTAGGTAGTCGAGCCCGCGGTCGTCGTAGGGCACCTTCAGCACGCGGCACATGATCTTCCAGATCTCGCGCCACTGCGCCTCGGTCGGGTCGATGATCTCGAACTTGAACTTGATGCGCCGCAGCAGCGCGTCGTCGCCGAGGTCGTTCGGGTCGAGGTTGGTCGAGAACATAATCAGCTGGTCGAACGGGATCTGGAGCTTCTTGCCGGTCACGGTGGTCAGGAAGTCGTAGCGCTTCTCAAGCGGGACGATCCAGCGGTTGAGTAGGTCGAACACGCGCACCTGCTGGCGGCCGAAGTCGTCGATCAGGAAGATGCCGCAGTTCGCCTTCATCTGGAAGGGCGCCTCGTAGATGCGCGAGTCGGTGTTGTACACCAGCCCCAGCCCTTCGAGCGTCAGCTCGCCGCCGGTGATCACCACCGGCCGGCTGATGCGCACCCAGCGCTTATCGTATTCCAGGCCAGCGTCCAGCTCGTGCTTCGGCGGCTCATGCACGATCGAATCGTACAGCTTGATGATCGCCCCGTCGGCGTAGACCGTGTAGGGGATGAAGATATCGTCGCCCATCAGCAGCGTGATCCGCTCGGCGATGGTGGTCTTGCCGTTGCCGGGGAAGCCGAACAGCATCACCGACGAGGCCGAGTTGACCGCCGGGCCGACCTGGTTGAGAATCGATTCGTCGATCACCAGGCCCTGGAAGGCCTCGCGAATGTTCTTGCGCGTGACGACCACGTCCTTGACCGTCTGGGCTTTGACCGAGGCGATCCACTCGTCGAGCGTGACCGGGCAGGGGCCGGAGTACATGGTCTTGAGCAGCGCGTCGGCGGCGGCCTGGATGCCGCGCGGCGCCAGGACGTACTCGTAATTGACATCGCCGTAGCCGCGCTGTCCGGCGATGTCGATCAGCTCCTGCCCGCGCAGCTCCTTCAGCAGCACGTCGATGATCGGGTAAGGCAGGCCCATCTCGTCCACTAGCTCCAGCCCTGTGACACGGCCCTTGTTGTAGATGATCCGGGTCATGTGCTCGTACAGGAAGGTGCGATTCAAGCCGGTCTGGTCGATCGTCTGCGGCTCGCGCGGCGTGAAGCTGTTGGAAAGCTTGGGCATGGACACATCATCGCTCGGCGGCGCATCACCGAGCGCGCGTGTGGCGGCAAGGTTCACGCCCTGGGCGCGGGCCTCGGCGACAAGCTTCTCCAGCTCGTCCTTGTGGAACATCAGGTGCAGCAGCGCATCGTCGTCGCCGGCTTCCTGGGCGCGCTTGATGCAATCGTAGACGGCGCGCGCCACGAGGTACTTGACGCCGTCGACATACAGGTGGTGCAGGTACTCGGCCCCGCGCACATAGCAGTCGCGCGGGTGGGAGGGCTTGCTGAGCATCTCGTCGTAGGAGCGTTGGTCGAGCAGCAGGCGCATGGTGGATGGCTCTCCTGTGATAAAGTGATCGAGTGCTATGCTTTTCGGAAAAGCTGAAGCGATGCAGAGGCGATCGATGCCGTGCCCGCCGTAAGCCATGACAATAATGGCCTTTGTAGTATACCGAAGGGGGAAAAGGACCGGCAATAGCTCTATGGTAGCTTCACGCGCCAGGACTGAAAGAGGGGTGGCAGTAGGCTATGCAGGCCCGTGTATAGTCTCACCTCACATGCGTGGTATCAAACAGGGTATTGAGCTGCGAGTCGCTTTTGCGAAGCTTGCCCGGCCAGGTACGCCAGCGCTGCGCCGATCGTGAATAGGACGATATTGAGGATGAATGGCAGATCCTTATTCAGTCCAGACAGTGTTCCAGCGATCCACCCGAACGGCGATGTGAACAGGATCACGCCTACGTACAGGATTGACTGGATGCGCGCGCGTTCCTTTGGGTCGATCGTCAGCACGGTCATCTCGCCCACCAGTGGGCTGATCAGAGCAAAGCTACACGCTTCTAGAAATGCGCTGACGATCAGCAAGCGGTAGCCCTGGTCAGGCGCACTGATCAGTAGCACTTGGCTGGCAATATAGCCCAGAAATCCGATCACCATTGGCAGTTTGTAGTGCATCTTGGTGATACGCGGCATCACCACGAAATAGAAGCCCAAGATAATGGCTGATTTGACAAACGGAAACGCTCCTAGATCCTGGGCTGGAATGTGCAGCTTCTCGGTCACGAGAATCGCCCAGAAATTCGCGCTGATCAATGTGGTAATGCTCAGTACGAGGGTGATTCCGGCCGTGTAGAGTGTTTGTGGCGCATGGAAAAGGTCGCGTACAACCTGCGTATACTCGCGCAGGAGGTCAAAAACGCTCTGAGCGCGTGTCTCGTGCATCCGGACTTTGCCCTGCGCGGTCTCTTGTGTCATCCAGTAGGTGACAATAGGCTTCAGCGTAAACATCACCGCCGCGAAGGCGTATAAGGCGCGCATGGTTGGTACAAGTGAGAAAATACCGATGATGACGCCTGCGAGTGGCGCCATAAAGCCGACCAGCTGGTTGGAAATAGATATCCAGGTGTAAATATCGACCAACTGATTCTGCTCGGCGTCTTCCACCAGCAGACACGTCCAAGAATTCATCGTGATGCGCCAGGTACTGTTGATGATGCCGGCTGCCAGGAAATACCAGAAGTTTTGCGCCAGGGCAGATATCAAGGCCGGGACGCTCCACGAGAGAATGTCAAACAGTAGAGTTGTTCGTCTGCGTCCGATCTTATCGGTGATCACGCCGCTCAGCAGCGCAAAGACCACCTGGAAGGCCCAGCTGAGACTGACGATCAGACCGATATGTGTATCCGACACGCCGAGGGCGACCATATAAATCGAAATATAGGGGGCATACAGGTTGAACGGGATACCCCACAACGGTTCGGTATAGACGCAGCCACGCGGGTTGCCTGTGAGGCTTTTCAAGGTGATGAACAGCGAATGGTTCTTCAAGCTGGAAGCTCCATAGGGAATTACTGATCTCTGCACAAGTAA
>DATFXE010000072.1:0-3177 GCA_035258585.1 Roseiflexaceae bacterium
AGCGGGTTGCCGCCGTACGTCCCCCCGATCCCGCCGACATGAGCCCTGTCCATGATCTCGGCACGCCCCGTGGTGGCCGCGAGCGGCAGGCCGGCGGCGATCGATTTGGCGCTGACCAAGATGTCGGGCTCGACACCCATCTGCTCGATCGCGAACAGCGTGCCGGTGCGCCCGAAGCCGCACTGCACCTCGTCGGCGATCAGCAGACTGCCGTTGCGGGTGCAGAAGTCGCCCAGCCTGCGCATGAACTCGCGCGGCACCGCTATGAAGCCGCCTTCACCCTGAACCGGCTCGACGATCACGGCCGCGATCGCCTCAGGGCCGACACCAGCCACCAGCATGCGCTCGAAGGCCTCCCAGCACTGCTCGACGGCGGCCTGCTCGCTGAGGCCCATGCGGTAGGCATACGGAAACGGCGCGCGGTAGATCTCGGGCGCATACGGCCCAAAGGTCTTCTTGAAGGCATATTTGCTGGTGAGCGAGAGCGTCATCAGCGTGCGGCCGTGATAGGCGCCCTCGAAGGCCACGATCGCCTGGCGGCCCGTGGCGGCGCGCGCAATCTTGATCGCATTCTCGACGCCCTCGGCGCCGCTGTTCGACAGAATGGTCTTGCACGGCCCTTCGATCGGCACGGCGTCGTTCAGGCGCTCGGCTAGCTCGACATACGAATCGTAGGTGCCGACAAGCGCCGAGAAGTGCAGCAGCTTGGCGGCCTGGGCCTGGATCGCCGCGACGACCTCGGGCGGGCAGTGGCCGGCGTTGAGCACCCCGATGCCGCCGATGAAGTCGATGAAGGTATTGCCGTCCACATCCGTGACCAGCGCACCGCTGGCGCTCTCGACGGCGATCTGGTGGGCTTTGTACAAGCCATTCGGCACGGCCGCTTCGCGCCGCGCCACTAACTCGCGCGAGCGCGGCCCAGGAATTTCTGTGCGAATGCTGATGCTGCGAGCGATCGCCGTTGACATACTGCTTCCTCCACACTTGCTGTGTCGCTGCTTCAGGTCACCGAGCCGCATGATACCACATTCGGCACAGCCAGAATCCGTCAAGCCCCGCAACAGCCGGGCCGACACGTTGTGGAAAAAGTGTGGACATGTGGAGAATGTATATTAAATCGGCTGGTCGCGGCCGTGCCGCGGCCGCGAACCAGCACCCGCGACCAATCTGTATTTGTGGTTGAGATAGCATCAGAATGCGCCACGGTGCATTCTGATGCTATCTCAGCCACCCTGGTAAATTCAAGCTGCCTTAGCTGATTCTTGAGACTTCAGTATCCGCCTTGCGGTGTGCCGCCTGATCGGCATGGATCGCTACGATCGCCTGATCGGCGCTCCAGAAAATATTCTCCTCGCCAACCGTCTTCAGCAGCCCAGTGCGGGCGAACATCTCTCGCACCGCCGGCTGGAGCCCGCTGAAGCAGACCTGCCCGCCGCGCCGGTGCTGCTCCTCGACGATCTGGCTCAGCGCCTGGGATCCCATCGCGTCGATCAGCGGGACGCCGCGCATGCTGATCACGATCGCGCGGTAGTCGCGCGCGCTCTCGAACGCCTCGAGCACCGGATGGACGCTGCCGAAGAACAGCGGCCCGGTGAGATAGTAAATGTGAGTTGAGGCGTCGCTCGTCAGCACGCGGTGGCCGATCTGCCGCAGGCGCTCCAGATCGACCGACTCGTCGGTCACGCCGACGCTGCCAGCCGACTGGCGGATGTAAATCAGGGCTGAAATCGCGATCCCGATCAGAATCGCCTGGGTCAGGTCCAGTGCGACGGTCGCGACCATCGTCACCAGTGCGCCGGTGATCGCATGCTTGAGGCGCGTGCGGCTGAAGAAGTGGATCGACTCCCACTCATTCATGCGCCAGGCGGTCATCATCAAGACGCCCGCCAGCGCTGAAAGAGGGATGCGGCCGATCAGCGGCGCCAACGCCAAGACACTAAGCAGCAGCACGCCGGAATGGACGAAACTCATGACACGGGTCATGCCGCCGCTCTTCACGCCTACGCTGGTGCGAGCGATCGCCGCGGTGGCCGGTACGCCGCCGAAGAAAGGGATGAGCAAATTGCCGATGCCCTGGCCAATCAGTTCCTGGTTACTGTCCAGCGGCCGGCCGGTCATCGTCGCTCCGACGGCGCCGCATAGCAGGCTCTCGATCCCGCCGAGCGCGGCGATCGAGATCGCGGCCGGCAGCAGGTCGGCCAGCGAGGACCAAGGGATGGCGCTCCAGGTCAGCCGCTGATCGAGCAGGATCGTGCGCGGGATGGCGCCGATCTGGGGCACCTGCCAGCCGGCTGCCATGGCGACAGCAGTGGCGATGGCAATGCCAAGTAGCGACCCGGGCACCGCCCTAGTCAGCCGGGGCAGCAGAAGCATCACCAGCATCACGATCAGCGCCAGTGTCACGGCGTGCCAATCGGGCGCGATCGGGTGGATGAAGTAGCCCAGTAGCTTGGTCAGGTTATTTTCGGCTTTCGGCGTCTGGATTCCGAGGAAGTTGTCGATCTGGCCGATCGCGATGATCAGCGCGATACCGCTGGTGAAACCGGTGATCACCGGCGAGGGAATGAATGCAATATAGCGCCCCAGCCGAAACAGGCCCAGCAGCAGCAGAAACAGGCCGGCCATCAGCCCGGCCACCCAGATCCCGCCCAGCCCGTAGCGCTGCGCCAGCACGATCAGCACCGCCGACATCGCGCCGGTCGGGCCGCTGATCTGGTAGGATGCCCCGCCCAGCCCGGCGATAATAACCCCAGCGAGAATGGCGGTCACCAGCCCAGCCGCCGCGTCGGCGCCGCTAGCGACGCCAAACGCCAGCGCCAGCGGCAGGCCCACCGCCCCGACCGTCAGGCCGGCCAGAAGATCGCGCCGAAAGATCGGCCAGCTATAGTCGGCGAATTCGCGCCGCCATGCCGCAAGCAGGGGAAGTTGCAGAAACGCAGAAACCATCGGGGTGTCTCCTCGCGATAGCGATCGTTATGATAGTGATCATTGATGCTACTGATCTCTGCATTAGGCATGTTTCAAACGTACTTTACACTTTGGGTGGGGGTTTGGAGGGGCCAAAGGCCCCTCCACACCTCCCCAACTGTCAAGCTGATTGTGTTCGAATTGAACCATGCATTAGTCGCTAATCTTTTGGTGGGGTGCGGGGGCGGCCGGGTGCCCACACCCAGAGGG
>DATFXE010000073.1:0-3943 GCA_035258585.1 Roseiflexaceae bacterium
CGGGGCCTGTGGCCCCCGAGAGCCTTCATTTCCGCCACCCGTGGCGGCTTTGCCGCCACAGGTGGGCGGAAAGAGGAAGTTC
This sequence comes from Roseiflexaceae bacterium, assembly GCA_035258585.1. Lineage (GTDB taxonomy): Bacteria > Chloroflexota > Chloroflexia > Chloroflexales > Roseiflexaceae > DATFXE01. Next base: position 83 of record DATFXE010000073.1, read on the forward strand.
TTTGGAGAGCTTCGCCCTCCAAACCTCCCAACTGCGTAACTCCTAAATGTCAAGGGTTATGCCGGGCTGGTCTCCGGCTCGACAATCACCGCCGTGCCATAGGCTAACACCTCGGTCATCCCCTGGGCAATCTCGGTGGTATCGTAGCCAAACCCAATAATAGCGTTGGCCCCGAGCTGCGCCGCATGCGCCAGTGTCATGAGGTAGGCATCCGTGCGGGCATGCTCACAGACGGCTGTCATCGTGCGGATGTTGCCGCCGCCGAGCGACTGAAAGGCCGCCGCGATCTGCCCACCGATGCTGGCCGACCGCACCGTCAGCCCACGTACGATCCCGAGGGAGCGAACCAGGCGAAAGCCCGGGATGACAAAGGCCGATGTAACCATGGCAGGGTCCAGCGCTAAGGTGTCAATGGTCGTAAGCCGCTGAGTTCGGCCCGTCTGCGCTGGGGTGACCGCGGCGCCACAGATGATGCAGAACTGCGCATCGTCGGGGATGCGGGCATCACACATCACACACTGCATGGGACGGCTCCTTCAACTGCTGGCGCCAAATCAATGGCTCACCATACAAGTTCCCCAGCTCAATGCGCCACGGTGTGAGTCGCAATAATCCGAAATACGGATGATCAATGCTGCCGTAATGCGGCTGCGGGTCAAACCCCAGTGGTGGCGGGATCGTCTTATGCAGATCCCAAATACGGCGCTTTTCCTCGGTCGTGTCGATCCATTCGGCGACAGCATCCACATATACTGGCTTCGCTTTATCCGGGATGTAGGCCAGCGAGACCGCGGGGTTATGTGCTAGATGCTTGGCTTTATGCGATGCCGGCCACGAAATTACCCAGCCCGTACGTCCATCCCAGATCGGATGCATGATGCGCGAACGCGGTCGGTTCTTGCGATCGATGGTGGCCAGCGTACAATAGACTACCTGGCTCACACGCGCCATGAATTCAGTCTGCAAGTCCTCAAATCGCGAAACTTCCATCGGCACACCATCCCTGCTCGGGCTACGCACCATCGCCATCCGCGTCGGCCAGGATCGCCGCGTCGAATGCACCGAGCGTCAACGTCTCCGCATTCATCTGCCCGCCGAGCAGGTCGTGCGCCGGCGCGGGCAGGCGAATCTCGATCGCCTGGTCGTTATAGTTCAGCACAAAGGTGAAGCGCTGGCGAGGGCCGGCTCGCTGTCCGACCTCGACGCCCTCCGGCACCTCCACCGGCGGCCGCACGCCGGCCTCGCCGAGCGCGCGGTCGAGCAGCCAGGCCATCCCATGCGGCCCCAGGCATGTGCCCAGATAGTAGCTCTGCCCCTGGCCCAGCGCATGGCGGGCGATCGCGGGCCGGCCGGCGTAGAAATCGGCACCGTAGCTGGCGATCGATTGCGCGCCCTCCAGAGCGATGATGTCGCTCCACAGCCATGTCTCGAAGCGCTCGCCGTCGGCGGTGATCAGATGGTTGGCGTGGTCGAGCGGATAGGGGTCGAACTCCTCGATCCGTAGGCCGAGCAGCTTGCGAAACGGCGCCGGGTAGCCTCCAGGGTAGATGTGGTCGCTTGCGTCGGCGATGCCGCTCAGCGGCGACATCACCAGCGTTCCACCGCCACCCACAAAGCGCTCAAGCGACCCGGCTACTTGTTCGTCGGCCAGGTACAGGTTCGGGACCAGCACGGCGCGGTAGCCGCTCAGGTCGCGGCCGGGCTGCACGAAATCGACTGCAATATTGCGGCGGAACAGCACGTCGTAGTAGGCCTGAAGCTGATGCCGCATCCTGATGTCGCTGCTGGGGCGACATTCCAACTCCAGCGCCCACCAGCTGTGCCAGTCGAACAGGATCGCCACCTCGGCCGGAACGCGGGTGTCGCGCAGCGCCGCCAGGCGCGCCAGCTCGCTGCCAAGCTCAGTGACTTCGCGCCAGACGCGTGACTCCGTGCCAGTGTGCGGGAGCATCGCGCCGTGGAATTTCTCGGCGCCGGCCAGCGAGGCGCGCCACTGGAAGAACATCACGCCATCGGCACCGCGCGCCACCGCCTGATAGCTCAACAGGCGCATCTGGCCGGGCCGCTTGAGCGGGTTGCGCGGGCGCCACTGCACCTGGCTGGTGACCTGCTCCATGAGAATCCAGGGCTGCCCGCTGCGCAGCGATCGCATCAGGTCGTAGCTCATCGCCGCGGCCACGATCGAATCACGATCGCGCGGGTCGGGGTAGCAGTCGTGCGCGACCACATCCTCGCGCGCAGCCCAGGCCCAGTAGTCGAGCGGCTTGAAGAAGCCCATGAAGTTAGTCGTGACCGGCACATCCGGCGTCATGCGCTTCAGAATCGCGCGCTCCATGTCGAAGCACTCCAGCAGCGAGTCGGAAGAGAAGCGCTGCCAATCGAGCTGCTGGGTCGGGTTGATGAAGGTCGGCGCGCTGCGCGGTGGGCTAATTTCCTCCCACGCGTCGTAGCGCTGGCTCCAGAACGCCGTGCCCCAGGCCTCGTTCAGCGCCTCGATGCTGCTATAGCGCCGCTGGAGCCATGCGCGGAAGGCGGCGGCCGATTCGTCGCAGAAGCACTCGGCCACGTGGCAGGCGTACTCGTTGTTGACGTGCCACATCGCCAGTGCCGGGTGGTCGCGATAGCGCTCGGCCAGCCGCTCCACCAGCGCGGCGGCGCGCTCGCGATAGGCTTTGCTATGCGGGCAGTATTGCTGGCGCGAGCCAGGCCACAGCCGCGTACCGTCGGCCGTGATCGGCAGGCTCTCTGGATGCAGCCGTGCCAGCCAGGGCGGCGGTGATGCCGTGGCTGTGGCCAGGTTGATCTTGACATTGTGCGCGTGCAGCAACTCGATCACGCGATCGAGCCAGCCGAAATCGTATTCGCCCGGCCGCGGCTCCAGGTACGCCCAGGCGAACACGCCCAGCGACACCAGGTTCACGCCGGCCTGCTGCATCAGCTCGGCGTCTTCGCGCCAGGTCGCCTCGGGCCACTGCTCGGGGTTGTAGTCGCCGCCGTAGGCCAGCGACGGCAGCTGCGAGAGAATTGTGGGTTGCATATGGCTCCTTATTTGTCCGTTGTCCGTTGTCAGTCGTAAGTTGACAGGACTTGCACGGTGGGGGTTCGGGGGCGGTTGCACCGCCCCCGAAAACTCCTCTTTTTGGCCGACACCGGCCAAAAAGAAAGATCTTGGAGGGGCACCCAGAGGGTACCCGGGCCCTCCAAACCTCCCGCCGAGTAGGTGACCGCGTAACTCCTATCAGTTGATAGCTAGCGCCGCGCGGCCTGGGCACGTGCGATAAGTTCGTCGTAGCCGAAGCTGGCCTTGGCCTGCGCCGCCAGCGCGACGCGCTCGCCCTCGGCCAGCGGGAAGGCGGCGGCCAGAACGTCGAACGGCGTCTTGCCCTGAGCCATCTGGGCGCGCCAGGGAATGGCCGCCGCGTCGAGCAGCACCCCGATCGCAGCACCCATCAGCGCCGGGCGCTCGTCGCGCATATAATCGCCGATCGGCAGCGCATCGCCGTCCGGCGCGGGGGCGCGCTCGCCGGCGTAGCCGGCCAGCAGCCGCTCCGGCCAGTTCTCAAGCTGGGTCTGGCCAGCGGCGCTGGCGAAGCGGTAGGCCACGTACTCGGCGGTGCCGTCGCGCTGCTCCTGGGCCTGCTCGGCCTGCGCCGCCTCGGCGCGTGGGAGCCGCAGCTGCCGCACGGCTACTAGCTGGCGCGCCAGCCGCTCGTCCGCGCCGCCGGCACGCAGCGCCGCCGCCAGGATGCGCTGCTCCAGCAGCGCCAGCGCCATCTGCTCCGGGGTGGGCGGCTGGGTTTGGCCGCCGCTCTCGGGCGCGGCCAACTGAAACTGCTCGTCGAGCGCTCCCTCGACGGCCTG
>DATFXE010000074.1:0-6423 GCA_035258585.1 Roseiflexaceae bacterium
CGACATTCAGGCCCTCGGCGCGCGCGAAGATCAGCTGAGTCTTCTCAGCCCGCAGCCCCAGCAGCGCCACACAGCCACCTGCCGCGATCGCCTTTGCCAGCCCGCGCACCTCTTCCAGGCCACGGCCCTCGTAGGCCCGCCGCACCACACGCACAATGCCTACCAGCTCGGCCTGCGTGATCAGCTCCTGGGCCTCATAGGCGATCAGCTGCTCGCCGGCCTCCTCCAGCCGCTTGCGGGCGCGCTCCTCGGCCTCACGCACGCGCAGCACCGCCGCCTCGACCTCCTCAGGGCCGACGCTGAGCGCTATCGCCAGCCGGCCCAGCGCGGCGTTCTTCCAGCGCAGGTCGCGCAGCGCCCGGTCGCCGCACACGAATTCCACGCGGATCACATCGCCGCGGCGCTCCCAGCGCCGCAGGTGCAGCAGCCCAACCCCGCCGGTGGCGCGCGGGTGCGTCCCGCCACAGGCCGAGTGGTCGAAATCCGGCACCGAGACGACCCGTACCGGTCCATCCACCTTGGGCGGCTTGCGCAGGGGCAGCTGGGCCAGTTCCTCGGCCGACACAAAGCGCGCCAGCACCGGCCGATCCTCCCAGATCACCTGGTTGGTCAGGTCCTCGACGGCGGCGGCCTGCTCGACCTCCAGCGCCGCGCCGTCCAGATCGATCGTCGAGGCCGACGCGCCCAGGTGGAACGAGACCGTGCGCAGCCCATGCAGGCGCTCGAACGCGGCCGAGAGCAGGTGCTGGCCGTGGTGCTGCTGCATGTGGTCGAAGCGCCGCGGCCAATCGATCGCGCCCTGCACCAGCTCGGCCTCGAGCGGCTCACGTAGCATATGCCAGACCAGACCATCTTCGACCTGCACGTCCAGCACCGCCACATCGTCCAGCGTGCCTGTGTCGGCTGGCTGGCCGCCGCCCTCGGGGTAGAAGGCGCTCTGATCCAGCGCGACGGCCGGGCGGCCGGCGCGCTCGGCACGTGCGACCACCCGCGCGCTGAAGTGGGTCAGGTAGGCATCGGCGAAGTAGAGTCGTTCAGTGATCATGCATCCCCTTTCCAGCTAGAGTGGGCCGACCGGCGTGATTATAACGCAGCCACAGATCATTGTACATGTCGAGACAAGCGGGTATACTATATGAAAAGCGTCCGTCCAGGCATCCGTTTACTGCGCGGAGGAGGACCGCCATGGCATTTCCAGCCTATGTTCACTCGGTTGTCAGCTCATCCGACAGCGCGGCCTGGCCGGTCGAGGCGCAGGGGTTCAACCAGTGTGGCTGCACGGCCGCCTCGAACGCGCTCAATTTGCTGATGCACACGCTGCGCTTTCGCAAGGATGATTTTGTCCACAAGGCCGGCCTGCTGTACCAGCCAAAGCTCGGCGGCACGCCCAGCCCGGTCACAACCTGGCTGATCCAGCGAAACGGTTTCGGCACCCACTTCGGCAACTTGCAGAAGACCGACTACGAACAGGTGCTGCGCGACCTGATCGATCGCGGCATTCCGGTGATCATCGAGCTTGGCGTTGTGAAAGTGGGATCGCTGGCCGTGTCTGGCCAGCATTCGGTCGTGCTGGTCGGCTATAGTGATCCGTTTCGCGACATCAGCGGCCAGGTTCGCGAAGAATACTACCTGGTGGATGCGCAATGGCCACAGCTGGGCAGCATCTCACTCAGCTCGAATGACCGCGATGCCGACGGCGACGGCGTGGTCGAGCTGTTCCCCGGTAATCGTACCCTCACTCGCCAGGAATTGGGCGACAACTACCCCATGCGAACCTACTTCCCGGTCTTCCCGACCCAGTCCGATCATGACGCGTGGTATCGCCAGAACATACGCAGCGCGGGCGGCATCCCGCTTCTGAGCACGCTGGCCGGCCGGCTCGTGACCGGCTCGAACGATATCTGGGTCGGGCCACGGCGCCAGCTCACGCCCCAGCCCTCACCCGCCGGGCTTGAGATCGAGCGCGGCCAGTAGTATCACGGTGAGAGCGGCACAGCAAAGCCCCGCCGCACTGCCGCGACGGGGCCAGAGGCGCTCCGAAGGATAAGTTACTTGACGGTCAGCGTACCCTTCATACCGGCGACAAAGTGGCCGGGGAAGGTGCAGAGGAAGGTGTAGGTGCCAGCCGGCGGCGCGGCGAACGCAGCCGTGCCGCTCTCACCCCCGTTCACCAGCTTGACGCTGGCAACGACGTTCGGGTCGCTCGGGATATAGCCCGCGGCCTCGCCAGCTGCCGCGCCCGCGTCGTCGACCTTCTGTGCTACGTCGTCGCCGCCCTTAACCAGCACCCAGTTGTGCTTCTGGGCCGCCGAGCCATTCTTGAAATTCACGGTGACCTGCTGGCCGGCCGTGGCATTGAGCGCCGCCGGAGCGAACTGCAGCGCCTCGCCGGCCGTGCTGACATTGAGGGCTCCACCGCCGCCACCTCCGCCACCTCCGCCACCGCCACCACATGCCGCCAGGGCCAGCGCGCTCGCCAGCGCTACGACCGAAAGCAGGGAACGTACCTTGAGGTTCATGGAAACTCCTTTGTCTAAACCACTTGTCTCCAGAAAACCAATGTGTATTATCTCACAATCGCCTTTGTTGTCAAACAGAAGCCAAATGAGGCGATCGAAGTCCCATGCGCCAAGGCGAAATAATACCATAAGCGAGTAGGAACGCCAAAAGCATGCCTTTCGCAAGAAACGTGCCATGCATTCTGCAAGGAAAGACTACGGTCATATCAGAGTCGCAATGCACCCCCACCTTTGGGGAGGTTGGGAGGCGGCACCCAGAGGGTACCCGGGCCCCTCCAAACCTCCCCAAAGAATGACTTTGATATGGCCCTAAGGAGAGACTCGCAATGTTAGATACTGGACTGGACGGCAAGGTCACTCTGATCACCGGCGCGAACTCGCCGTACGGCATTGGCGCGGCCGCGGCGCGTGCCTTCGCGGCCCAGGGCGCCGCGGTCTTCATCACCTACCTGCGCCAGCAGATCGACCTCTCGCCCCAGGCGGAGGCTGAGCCGGATGCGGCGGCGCTTCCCGGCGAGGCATTCTACCGTGCCGCTCAGCAGCTGACCGCGGAAACAGTTGTCCGGCAGATACGCGCGGCCGGCGGGCGGGTCGAGACGCTCGAGGCCGATCTGGCCGACCCGGCGACCGTTCCCTTGCTGTTCGATCGCGCCGAGCAAGCCTTCGGCCCGATCGATGTGCTGGTCAACAACGCCGCGTATTGCGTGCCCGACACGTTCCTCCCGCCAGGGAAGCTCAGCTCCGACGAGCGCGCGGCCGGCGGGGCGGCGCTCCAACCGATCACGGCCGAAAGCCACGATCGGCACTTCGCGGTCAATAGCCGCGCGGTAGCGCTGACGATGGCCGAGTTCGCGCGCCGGCATGTGGCACGTGGCGCATCGTGGGGGCGAATCATCAACATCAGCACCGACGGCGCGCCCGGCTTTGCCAGCGAGGTATCATACGGCGCCAGCAAATACGCCCTCGAATCGTACAGCCGGGCCGCAGCAAAAGAGCTGGGCCAGTTCGGGATCACCGTCAACGTCATGTCGCTTGGTCCGATACAGACTGGCTGGATCGCGCCGGAGCTGGAGCGCAGCGTCAAGGAACATACACCGCTCGGGCGCGCCGGCCAGCCCGAGGATGTGGCCGACGCCATGCTGCTGCTGGCCGCCGAGCAGGCGCGCTGGATCACCGGGCAGGTGATCTATGTCGGCGGTGGGCACCGTATGGTCTGAATGACAGGAGTTACGCGGTGGCGCTCTCAAGCGCCGTTTTGCCTGCGGCAGCAAGGTACTTCCTTTTTATCTGTTCGCCCAGAGGGCACCCGGTTTTTCGCTCTGCGAGCGAAAAAACGAAAAACAAAAAGAAGATAAAGTACCGCTGCGAACGACCATATCTGAGGTACCACGTAAGTTCTCTGAATGAGACAAGGAGACAAGGAGAAGGGGAGAATGGTGTGTCCTTGGCTCCTGTCTCGTTGTCTATGTCTTGATGATATCGCGGAAGTTGAAGCTGTTATAGCCGGGGAAGACATCGCCGAGGGATTGGTTGCCAAGCCGCTTGGCGACGATCTCGCCCAGCACGTCGCGGAAGTCAGTCGTCACCTGGAGGTCGCCGGGGCCGTAGAGCTGCTCGGCGTGCAGGCCCGGCCACTCGCCGTAGACCTTGCCACCGGCGACGTTGCCACCGAGCACGAACATCGCGTTGCCATGACCGTGGTCGGTGCCGCCGCCGCCGTTCTCGGCCGCGCGCCGCCCGAACTCGCTCATCGTTACGATCGTCACCTGGCCGAGTGAGGCGCTGAGATCGGTGTACAGCGCGTGCAGGCCGTCGCCGAATTCCTTCAAGTTGGCAGCCATCTCACCCTCGGCGCCGCCCTGCTTCACATGCGTGTCCCAGTCGCCGATATCGGCGCAGGCGATCCGCAGGCCCAGATCGGATTTGATCAGCTGCGCGATCTGCAGCAGTGCCTTGCCATACGGGCTGTCTGGGTAATGCGCGCCGTCGCTCGTTCGGTAGGCGGATGGGTTGAGCTTCTCCATGATCGAGAGCGCCGCCAGCGTCTGCTGGCCCGAGCCAGCCAGCATGCCCGATCCGCGATAGAGCTGGCCGTGCGCTGCCCTGACCTTAGGCAGCTCCGGCGGCCGCACCTGGAGCTTGAAGGCTTCCAGGCTGGTCAGCGCGGTGGCGGCGCCGCCGCGCAGCGAGGCTTGCAGCAGCGCCCCGAATCCGACCGCGCGGAAAGGCGAGTCGTCCGCACCTGTCGTGGCGGCCATGTGCCGGCCCAACCAGCCGGTGGAGACGCTCTTCTGGCCCGGTGTGCCGCGCTCCATATAGTCCATCGCGTCGAAGTGCGAGTGGGTAGGGTCGGGTGAGCCGCAGGCGTGAACCACCGCCAGCTGCTTCGCATCCCAGATCTCCTTCAGCGCACCAAGCGCGGGGTGCAGCCCAAAGAAGCCATCCAGGTCGATCGCCGAGCCGCTTGCGCCCGGCGCGTCGATCGCCAGGTTCGCCCGGTGCGCATAATACTCCTGGTCGCCGTGCGGCACGACCATGTTCAGGCCATCGGCGCCACCGCGCTGAAAGATACAGATCAGCACGTCGCGAGCTGAGTTCTGAGTTCTGAGTTCTGAATTTTGAGTAAGCTGTAGCAGCGCTGGTGACATCGCGCTGGTGAGGTGTGAGCGTGGCGCAGCCATAGGGTTTCTCCTTGTCCATCATTAACTCGACTTACGCAGTTGGCATTTTAGCGGGGGGTGCGGGGGCCGCTGGCCCCGAGAGCTTCTTTGGAGGGCTTTGCCCTCCAAACCTCCCAATGGCGTAACTCCCACTACAATCAGCAATTTCGCTAGTGAATCTGAAACGCCGGCGACGCCAGCAGCAGCCCGGCCAGCTCCGGCAGCCTGCGGTCGATGGCGGCCCGGTCGATCGTCGCGCGCTCGCCCGCGCCATCGCCGGCGTATGCCACCAGCGCAGCGCGGGCCGGAGCGGGCAGCGGCGCGTGCAGCAGCGCCGCGCCAAGCGCGTCGACCAATTCGCCAGCGGTCCGGATATCTGGCGAGATGAAGCGATGCAGGTCGAAACGCACCCCTCCCAGGCGCCCCTCGGCCAACGCGAAGGCGGCATTCCAGCGCGCCAGCATGCCACCGGTGTTGACCCAGGCCGCGCCGACTTGGGGATAGCCGTTCGGGGCCTGCCAGCCAAAGAACGCTTGCCCCATGTCGCGCAGCTGTTGGACCAGCGGTAGCAGCTGCTTGCCATCGCCGATATCCGCGCCAAGCGCCCGGATGGAGGAGACCAGCGCCCGCAGCGGCAGCTTGACCTTCTGCCCGGCGGATTGCTTGAACTCATCGGAGGTCAGGATGGTCTTCAGCGTCGCGCGCGTGTCGGTATCGCCGTCCAGGTACGCCTTGGCCGCGCGCTCGACCAGTGGCTGCGGCGGGTCGTCGGAAACAAAGGTCACGCAGAGCTTGCGGGCGATCCGCTCAGCCGTCTTCGGATGCGCAGCCAGCGCGGCCAGCAGCGCTTCGCCATCCGCTATTCCCCCGCCTGCCCGCAACGCAAGATTGAGGAACGCGATGTGCTTCTCGCCGTCGTCGTGGAGCCTTGGCAGGAACTGGAACTCGCCCGGCTGGCCGGCATTGCGGCCAGCCACCGTCCAGCCGGTCAGCACCCGCGCCACGGTCGTCACGTCGTCCTGGGTATAGCCGCCATCCGCGCCGACGGTATGCAGCTCCATCACCTCGCGGGCGTAGTTCTCGTTCAGGCCGCTATCCTGTTTGCCGCGCTGCGCGCCGGGCCGGATGTTCTCGGCGTTGTCGAGATACACCAGCATGGCCGGGCTCCTGGCCGAGGCCAGCAGCAGCTCGCGGAACTTGCCGAGCGCATGCTGGCGGATCACATCGCGGTCATCGGCGGTCTT
>DATFXE010000075.1:0-3063 GCA_035258585.1 Roseiflexaceae bacterium
CACTCAACAACTATGCTCACACACCGGTGTGCGCTTGATCGGCAGAGAGGTCTGGTTCCGATGATGTATGGTGGTGGTTGGATGCGGCAGCTCACTGTCGCCGAGAATGAAAAACCGAAGATAAGCTGGCGCCTACTCAGGCGCGTGCTGGCCTATGCCCGCCCGTACCGCTGGAAGATCGCGGGGATGCTCGTCATCATCGTCATTACCAGCGGCCTGGGACTGCTGACGCCGCTGATCATGCGCGATCTGATCGATCGCACCCTCCCCGCCCGCGACCTGAAGCGCCTCGCCCTGCTCGCGCTCGGCCTGCTGCTGATCCCGATTGTGAGCGCCGCGCTCGGCCTCTGGCAGCGGCGGCTCAATGCCACCGTGGGCGAAGGTGTCATCTACGACCTGCGCGTGGCCCTGTACGCCCATCTGCAGCAGATGTCGCTGCGCTTCTTCACCAACACCAGGATCGGCGAGCTGATGAGCCGCCTGAACAATGACGTCGTCGGCGCGCAGAACGCGATCAGCAATACGATTGTCAGCATCGTCACGGAGATCGTCCAGGCAGGGGCAGTGCTGGCGGTGATGCTTGGCCTGGAGTGGCGCCTGACGCTGATCAGCGTCGCGATCCTGCCGCTGTTTATCTTCACGGCCCGGCGCCTCGGCACCGCCTGCGCGACATCGCCCGCCAGACCCTGGACGCCAACGCGCAGATGAACGCCATGATGAATGAGACCCTCAACATCAGCGGGGCGTTGCTGGTGAAGCTGTTCGGACGCGCGCCACTCGAAGTGGCGCGCTTCGACGAGCGCGCCGCCAGCGTACGCGACATGGGCATCCAGCGGGCCGTGTGGGGCACGCTGTTCTTTGCGCTGATCGGCCTCATCAGCGCAGTCGGCACGGCGCTGGTCTATGGCGTCGGCGGCTATCTGGTCATCCAGGGCACATTCACCGTCGGCACGATCGTCGCCTTTGGCGCCTACCTGCGCAACCTGTACACGGCCCTCCAGGATCTCGCGAATGCGCCGGTCGACTTCGCCACATCGGTGGTCAGTTTTGAGCGCGTGTTCGAGGTGATCGATCTGCCGCTGGAGATCACCGACAAACCGGGTGCGGTCGAGCTGAGCAGTGTGCGCGGCGACTTGACCTTCGACGACGTATCATTCAAATATGAAGTGAGCGAGACCAACCTGCTCAGCGAAGTGCGGCGCTTTGGGCAGATGCAGCAGGTGACGGCGGTGTTGTCGGGGACTGCGCCGGGCATCCCCACGAATGGGCAGATGGGCGCCGACGAAGCGCCGGCACAGGCGCGCAGCCAGGCCCGCCCGCACGCGCTTGAGGGGGTCTCGTTTGAGGTGCAAGCGGGCCAGCTCATCGCGCTGGTGGGGCCGAGCGGCGCTGGCAAAACCACGCTCACCTATCTGATCCCGCGGCTCTACGACCCAACCCACGGGCGCGTGCTGCTGGATGGTCACGACCTGCGCGATGTAACGCTGGCCTCGCTGACAGCCCAGATCGGCATGGTCACCCAGGAGACGCATCTATTCCATGACACGATCCGCACCAATTTGCTCTACGCCAAGCTGGATGCGACGCAGCGCGAGATCGAGGCGGCGGCGCGCGCGGCCAATATTCACGATTTTGTGATCGGCCTGCCACATGGCTATGACACGATCGTCGGCGAGCGCGGCTACCGGCTCTCGGGCGGCGAGAAGCAGCGTATCGCGCTGGCGCGCGTGATTCTCAAGGACCCGCGCATCCTGGTGCTCGATGAAGCGACCAGCCATCTGGACAGCGAATCGGAGGCGCTGATCCAGGAGGCGCTCAAGCGGGTGATGGCCGGGCGCACCAGCATCGTGATCGCCCATCGCCTCAGCACCATCCTGGCCGCCGATCTGATTTTGGCGCTCGATCGCGGCCGGATTGTCGAGCGCGGCACGCATGCGGAGTTGCTGGCCCAGGGCGGGCTGTATGCCCACCTGTACGAGACCCAGTTCAAGCGCGAGGTCGCGGCTGAATCAAGGTGATAAGGAATACGAAGCTGGATCTTGTCGGCACCGCGCAGTTCGCCCGAAATGGCCCCGGCTCTGTGCTGGGGATGCTGGTCGCGTTGAGCGAGCCTGCGTACCAGTATATTTTGGCGTTGTGCAGGCCTTCTCTAGGCCCTCCCAATCGTGCTCATCCTGTTTCATCTTGCGGCGCACAGCCGAGTATGTACAGCGCGAAGCTGCCGAGCCAGTGCTCGCCCATGTACTCGCCACTGCCGATGCCTGTCAGCCCAACGCGCGCGTGCCTTTCAGCCGCTTCGATCAGGACGGATCGCCGCTGGTCGTCGGGCGGCAGTGCCTCGGCGATGCCGTTCAGTGCGATGCGGGCGAGCTGCGTGGCCATTTTTCTGGCGAGGGCAGGCGACAGTTGCGTCATAAGTGATCTGGGCTTTCCTCAGGCAAGCTATTCGCTGATCGCTCGGACTGATTGTAGCACTGATGCCTGCGGGCTTACAAGCGGTCCTACTATCAGCTCAGGTGGTCGATTGCCCCGCCGATCAGACCGCCAATTGCGCCGGCGATCAGCCCGCTGGTGAAGCCTAATACCATTCCGAGCCCGCGCAGGCGGTAGAGCCCAGCGCCGATCAGGCTGCCCATGACCGCACCGCTTACGAGGCCGCCGAAGACCCCGCCGACGCCTCCACCGATGCCGCCGCCAAGCGCGCCGAGCAGGGAGAGCTCGCCGGCATGCAGCAGCATGCGCACGAGGCCGGAGTAGCCGAGCAGCGGGTCGCTCCAGCGCGCGGCCCAATCCAGCAGCCGCGCCGCGAGCACCGTGCCCAGCGCGCCGAGTGTTGCTCCGCCCAGCACGCCGCCCGCGATGCCGAAGATTCGTGTCTCGAAAGATGCGCCGGCCAGCACGCTGCCAAGCAGCCCAAGCAGTATGCCAAGGATGAGCCCAAACGCGGCGACACGCCTCGCCTGTGCCCGGGGGACGCCGCTGGTGTTGGTCGCCAGCCACGCGAGCAGCGATGGATGGGCGGATGGTGTGCGTGAGGTTCGTGCCTTCATAGCTCCATGATAA
>DATFXE010000076.1:0-7593 GCA_035258585.1 Roseiflexaceae bacterium
GGTTGAGCGTCTCCATCACGTCGAAATGATCGCGAATGAAGCCCTGCTCGACATCCAGTGAGACGAACTCGTTGATGTGGCGCGGCGTGTCGTGCGGCTCGGCCCGAAACGCCGGGCCGACCTCGAAGACGCGCTCGAACACGCCGACCATGATCTGCTTGTAGAGCTGCGGGCTCTGCGAGAGATAGGCCGGCCGGCCGAAGTAATCGATCGCGAACACATTCGCGCCACCCTCGGTTGCCGCGCCAACGATCTTGGGCGTCTGAATCTCGACGAAGTCGCGCGATGCGAGCGCCGCGCGAAACCCGGCTATGGAGGCCGACGCGAGCCGGAACAGCGCGCGCTGGCGCGGGTGCCGCAGCGCGATTGGCGCGTGATCGAGGATCGTCGGCAGTTGGGCCTTGAGTGTGGGCCGGTATAGGTCGAGCGGCGGAGCCTCGGCGGCCGGCGCCAGCACTTCGACCGCGGGCTGATGAATCTCTACGCCGCCGGGCGCCTGGGGCTCGGCCACCGCCAGCCCCTCGATCTCCAGCACCGACTCATTGGGCAGCTGCGCCAGCCGCCCGGCTAGCGCCTGGTCTTCGATGACGATCTGCGCCAGCCCTTTGGCGTCGCGCAGCACCAGGAAGCTGACATCTTTGAGCTGCCTCAGGCGGTGCAGCCAGCCGGCCAGGCGAACGCGCTCGCCGGCATGCTGGCCGAGTTCAGTGGTCCAGATCCGTTCCATGGTGACACCTCCATGAGAGGCTAGAGGCTAGAGACTAGGGACTAGTGATGTCTACTAGCCTCTAGTCTCTAGTCTCTAGCCTCAAACAAATGGCCCCCGCTCGTCGCGCGGACGAGGGGGACCTTCTCGTGGTGCCACCGCAGCTTCGCCGCCATCCCTGGGAGATAGCAGCCTTCATGCCTGGTAACGGGGGCAGACCGGCGGAGCTTACAAACTGAATTGAAAATGGAGAATTGAGAATTGAGAAAATCAGCCGCTTTCTCAATTTTCAATTTTCAATTCTCAATTTTCGCGTTCTTCTCCACGCTCAGGAGGGTCTTCACAGGGTCCGAAGGCCGCCATCGCAGCGTCGGCGGCTCTCTGCACTTCGGGTGCTTCTGCTACTCGTCTCCATCGTCGCTTTGTTCGGCGTAGGATACCAGAGCCGGCGCAGGGCGTCAATCCGTCGTTGGTCGGAGCAGAGCGTTCTCAGATAATACTTAACCTGCTTTCATTTTTCTTTTACTTTTATCGTCGAAGCTAGAAATTGTATTAGGAGTTACGCGGTTGGGAGGTTTGGAGGGCTTCGCCCTCGGGGGCCTGCGGCCCCATCTACCCTCTGGGTGACCCCCGTTAAAACGCCAACTGCGTTAGTCCTATATATATTTCGCGCTGCCACTCACATGGAGCGGCGGCTGAATTGGACCAAGCGCCCGCGCGCATATCGGAGTCGTACATGAATGAGCAAGCGTCCCAGATCCTGGATCTCGATCGGGAGGCGCTGGCGATCGAAGCCGCGCGCCGGCGGCTGCGCTGGCTGCGCTGGTGCTGGCTGGCGGGCAGCCTTGCGCTCTACGCCGGCTGGGATGCCTTCGACACGATGGTTCTCAATCGTTTCGATCCCATTCTAGGCGGTTTTGTGATCGATTGGAGCGTCATCGCGGCGCTTGGCTTTGGGCTGACGCTGGTGGTTAGTCAATGGGAGGATCGTCAACTGGCCCGGATGGCGGAGCTATTCGTGCGAAACGCGGCGGCCGAGCGCGCCGCTATCCAGCTCGAGGCCGCCCAGGTGACGGCGCGCGGTATCGCGCACAATCTCAATCAGCCTCTGGCGGCTATCCGCGGCTACGCCGAGCTGCTGCACGACGCGGCCGCCGACCAGGGCACCGCCAGCGATACGCGGCGGATCATCGCCGAGACCGACCGCGCGGCCGCAATGGTGCGCCAGCTCCTGCAACTCACGCACTATGAGACGACAGCCTACCCCGGCGGCGCGCGGATCATCGATCTGGAGCGCGCCGCCGGGCGGTAGGGTGCTCCGGCATTGCCGCCACTCAGTTCAGGCCGCGGATGCACCCGCCTCGCGCGGCCGCCGCCAACGGATGAGCGCCAGCGCGTAGAACGCTACGACCAGCAGCAGCAGCGATTGGTAGCCGGTCGCCAGCGCCAGATACTCGAACATGCCGCCGACCATCACGCCGATCAGGTTCGACGCGAACGCGATATCGGCCGACTGTGTGTCGCGGAACGAGCGGCTGAATACGACGTTAGCCAGGAAGATAGGTGTAAACGTCAGCATGCTGGCCAGCGTGTAGCGCAACGCTGGCGACTCGATCCCCAACAGCGTGGGCAGCGGCAGCAGGTAATTCAGCAGCAGCGTGGCGAACAGGAGCAGGTATAGCAGCCACGGGCGGGCGATCTTGAAGCGCGCATTGAACACGATCGCCAGCAGCACGCTCAGCAGGATGGCGAAGAACACCAGCGAGTTGACCATCCAGGTCGTGCCGAACAGCAGCGCGAACGTCACCAGGCTGCGCGTCTCCAGCAGCATAAAGGCCGCACCAAGGAAGAAGAAGTGCCAGTCGAAGCGCCTGAGCGCGCCGCGCGGCGCCACTGCCAGCAGCAGCGCCAGGGCGATCAGCCCAGCCAAGCCCAGCGAGGCCAGGTAGATCGCGGGGACCGCCGGCTCGGGCATGTAGACGAACGGCCAGTTGTCAGTCGCGAGCGTTTGGTTCGGGTCGGCTGCCAGGCGGCCCTGGCCGATCACCGGCATTGGCTTGCCGCGCCCAGGCGCGGTGATGCCCGGCCGCTCGACGTACGGCACGTCCAGCGCCGGGTCGAGACGCGCCAGGCGCGGGCCGGCCATGAATGCGGCGGCGCGGCCCCAGGCGCCATAGGTGGTGACGTAGGGCGGCGCGCCGAAGGCTGTCTCGACCATGCCGGCCAACTTGCGCACCAGCCAGTCCTGGCGATAGTAGTTGTACATCACCAGCAGGCCATCGTCGGCCAAGCGCTCGCGGGCCTGCCGGAGGGCGTCGGTGGTCAGTAGGAAGCTTTCGAGCCGCAAACTGGAATAGCCTGACGTCAGCGTCAATGAATCCGGCAGCGCGAAAACGATCAGATCGTATTTGTCACGGCTGTTGCGCAGAAATGCGCGCCCGTCATCGATATGCACGCTCACACGCGGGTCGGCGTAGGGCTTGTCGGGGTGCAGCGTCTGGCCCAGCTGGTAGATCCGCGGGTCGATCTCGACCGCGTCGATATGCTCGGCCCCGTTGTGCAGCGCGATCGCGACATCGGAGCCGGTGCCGGCGCCCAGCACCAGCACACGTTTGTACGGCTGCTGGCCCAGCAGATCGTAGGCGCGAAAATAGAATGTCTCCTTATCCAGGTACGGCATGGTCTCCTGGTGGCCGGAGTTGTTGACGTTGACCACATAGCCGCCCAGCTGGTTCGGGTAGACCTGGATGCGGTAGTAGGGTGACCAGAGGCTGCCGAGCCCCAGGCGGTAGACGACGAAGAGCGTCGCCAGCAGGCACGGCAGCGCCAGCCAGATATCGCGCGGGCGCAGCAGCGGCAGCAGCGCCACCGCCAGCAGCGTGAACCAGATCAGCGGCGGCAGCGCCAGGTACGACATCACGAAAAAGGCCGCGATTCCGGCCAGGCTGCCGGCGATATCGATCGCGTAGGCTTGCAGCGGCGGCAGCGCAGTTAGCAGGCGGCCGAGCGGCCGGGCCAGCGGCACGAATGTCAGCGCCACCAGGATGAAGATCAGCGGCAGCACGAAATAGTGCTCGTTGGCGGCGGCGACTTCGCCCGCGCCGTAGTACAGCACCTGCGTCGAGACAATTTGAAAGTCGAAGCGGTTGAACGCGATCGCCAATACCAATATCAGCAGCATGATCGGAAACGGCGGCAGCCAGAGCCGCGCGCGCCGGCTGGCCAGAATGCCGACCCCGATCCCCAGGAATGCCGCCAGCAGGATGAAGTTCATGAAGTAGCTTAGCAGCCGCACGTGCGCGGGCACCCAGCGTATACACGCCAGCTCGAAGAACAGGATCACGAAGCTGGTCATGAACAGCTGGAAGCGCAGTTGGTCCACCGTCATCCGTGCCGTGGTTGCGGCTTCTGTAGGCATCCTGCCGAGGTCGGCGATCGTCGCCGCGAGACGCTGCGGCCAGCCTTGCGTCCCCGCCCCTCCTGATCGCTCGGTTGTTTCTTGTGCCATCCCTCTCTCCTCGCTCAAACCACCTGGTGGTATCACTGCCCTTTCATGGACGGAGCTTGCGCAATCGTCCCGTCAAATGCCGCGTAACTCCTAAATCTATTTTGTTAGGACTTAGGCAGTTGGCGTTTTAGCGGGGGTCACCCAGAGGGTAGATGGGGCCGCAGGCCCCCGAGAACCTTCTTTTCCGCCCACCCCTGGCGGCTTTGCCGCCAGGGGTGGGCGGAAAGAGGAGTTCTTTGGAGGGCAAAGCCCTCCAAACCTCCCAACTGCGTAACTCCTATTTGTTTTTCCTCTACGAGGAAAAAACAAAATAGATCAAAGATAAAGTACCGCTAAATCACATGCGCTGCGCGCCGCCCATCAGCTCAGCCGGCGCCACCGGCGCGGAGACCGGAGCGACCCCGCGCAGCATCATGCCTTGCCCGCGCGACTCGTGGGTCTTTACGGTCGGTGGGTCGGCCGGGTCGCGCATCTGAATCAGCACGGTGGTTCGCGCCTCGTCGCTCACATTGATCCCTGAGCCATGGATGGTGAGGTAGCTGAAGAACAGCACGTCGCCGGCTTTGGCCGGGCACGGCGTGGCCGACTCGATCGGATACTGCTCGAACGGCAGGTGCCACCCGCCGGCTTCGACATGCGAGAGCGGGCCAAGCTTGTGGCTGCCCGGCACCACTCGCACGCAGCCCTTCTCGATCGGCGCGTCGTCGAAGTGGACGATCGCCGCGATCATGCTGTGGCGGGCATGCGGGAAGAAAGGCTGATCCTGGTGCATCGGGAAGGGCGAGCCGCGCTCGGGCGGCTTGATGAACATCTTGGTATGATGCAGCTGCACGTTCGGGCTGCCCATGATGTCGGCCGCCGCCCGGGTGAGTCGCTCGTCGACGATCAGGCGGCTGAACGCCGCCGAGTAGAATTGCACGTCGTGGCAGTGCAGCACAGCGGTGGTCTTAGCCTGCTCGGCGACTGCGCGCGCGCTGCCCCAGGTAGCGTCGATATTCCGCTCGGCCGAGAGGCGCGCCGCCAACTCATGGCATTCCTGTCGCAGGGCCACAGCCTCTTCTAGCGTAAACATCCGCTCGACCAGCACATAGCCCTGCGAATGATAGAACTCCAGCTGTTCGTCGGTCAGCATGATCGCCCCCTTGCGATTGCAGATTGAGCTTCCTGACACGGTCCGCAGTCGGCAGTCGGCAGTTGGCAGTGGCAGCCTACTGCTTACTGTCTACTGCTTACTGCCTACTGCTCTTGGTGTACCGCCGGGGCAGACGCGTTCCAGCCACATGATTCCGACCAGGCCAGCCAGCGCCAGCAGCCCGGCCGCAACATAGCCATCCGGGAAGCGCGCCTGCGAGATATAGATCGCTACCAGGCCGCATGCGCCGCCGATCAGGTAGCACGTCAGCACAGCCTCGCGCCGCGTCAGGCCCAGCGCGACCAGCCGGTGTGAGAGGTGATCCTTCCCCGGCGTGGTCAGCGGATTCTTGCCGCGCCGCAGCCGCGAGAAGAACACCAGGCTGGTATCGAAGATCGGCAGCGCCAGCACGCATACCGGCACCAGCCATGTGATCCACGGTACGTTGGAAGGGAAGCGCAGCTTGATGCTCAGCGCGGCCAGCAGAAAGCCCAGAAACAGGGCGCCAGTGTCGCCCATGAAAATCGTGGCTGGGTTCAGGTTGTAGCGCAGAAAGCCAATACACGCGCCGATCAGAGCTGCCGCCATCGCCCCAACCAGCACCTGCGGCGGGCGGCCCATCGCTGCGAGGAGTAGCAAGAATGTGGCCGCTACAGTGCTAACGCCACCCGAGAGTCCATCCATATTGTCGAGCAGATTGAACGCATTAGTCAGGCCGACCACCCACAGCAACGTGATCGCCCAGTTCAGCCAGGGATAATTGGGAAACAGATAGACCTGCGTGCCGCCGACGATCAGGATCACGCCCGCCAGCAATTGCCCGCCCAGCTTGAGGTAGGCGTGCAAACCCCAGTGGTCGTCGGCCAGGCCGAACAGCGAAACCAGCGTCGCGCCGAGCAGGATGCCGATCAGCTCGCGAATGTAGAAGCGGTCGCCCAGGAACAGCAGCGCCAGCATAAACCCGGCATAGATCGCCGCGCCGCCAAGCAGCGGCACGGGGGCGCCATGTATCTTGCGCGCGCTTGGCACATCCACCACGCCGACATGCAGCGCCAGCCGCCGCACCAGCGGCGTGGCGAGGATCGAGAATGTAAGCGCAGTGATGAATATCAGTAGGATCTGTGCCATGTGCCTCGGCTCGCGGGTCGCCGGTTGCGAATCGCAGGTTGCAAGCGGCGTGCGGCGTTCATGCCGGAAATGGTAGCACGGCGAACCGGGAGCGTCAAACCGGATGCAGCCGCTCATCTTGGAAATGCATTCGTATGTATGTTACAATAAATGAACAGGTTCACTTATCGATGGGGGAATCGATGCCAATGGCGCAAGCAACGCAGCTTACCCCGAAGGGCGAACGGACGCGCGAGCATATTCTGGATACGGCGCTCGGCCTGTTTATCGAGCAAGGCTACGATGCCACGACCATGCGCGAGATCGCCGCGGCGGCGGAATGCTCACTGGGGCTGACCTACCGCTACTTCGCGCGCAAAGAAGATCTCGTGCTGGCCTTGTACTGGCGCACCGCCGATGAGCAGGTGGCATACGTGCAGTCGCTGGCGCCGGCCTCAGTCGCCGACCGCTTTGCGCTGGCGATGCATGCCAAGATCGCGCAGATCGCGCCCTACCGCGACGCGTTCGGCGCGCTGTTCGGCGCCGCGCTCACGTCCAACTCCGGCGTCGCGGTGCTGGGCGATCAAACCTCGAACATCCGCGAGCAGGTTGGGCGGGCTTTCTACGATCTGGTGCGCGGCGCCACCGATGCGCCGCGCGAGCGTCAGGCGCGCCAGCTTGCGACCGTGCTCTACGCGCTGCACCTGGCGCTGCTGCTATTCTGGCTGCACGATCGCAGCCCCAGTCAGCAGGCCACCGGCGATCTGATCAAGCTGACGCACGATACGCTGGCGCTGATCCGGCCGGTGCTGCGGGTGCCGCCAGTGTCAAAAGGTCTGGCCCGCCTTGCGCGTGCGATCGAGCCGGTGTTCGGCAGCACTCTAGTACAGCCTTCTGGAAGTCCATAGCCGGTTTTGACCAACGACCACCGACCAAGGACGAAGCGAGAGTTGGTCCTTGGTCCCTCGTCTTTGGTCTGAGCTCTCCAGAAACTATTTCGGTAGAGCAATACTAGTTTGTGAAAATTGCCACTTGACAAGTGGTTCAGCATCCCCTATACTTCAATTAGTGAACACGTTCATTTTAGCAGGAGGGCATCATGAATCCCATTGTCATCACCTACCTGATCTATCTGGTCAT
>DATFXE010000077.1:0-14023 GCA_035258585.1 Roseiflexaceae bacterium
GGCCCAGTTACGATCACGTTTTCAATAGGAGACAACAGCGATTCGGGTAGGTGTCGCCCAATGCCTGAGCCCCAGTCACCACCGCGCTTTGCCTATCTCCACAACGCTGGGTCCGGCGGCAAAAGCTGTTCGGTGCTCTGGGGTCACTGCGCAATCAAGAACGCGCCCAGCGCGAGGGCCGTTCCCCGAGGAGCAGCACGCTCCACAACATGACAAACACAATGCGCAGCGTGAACAGCGCGGTCACGTACCCCGCAATCCCCAGGCGTAGTGCGGTGAAGCCGAACACTGGTGCACTGCCGCTGATCAGACCGACCAGCAGCAGCCCCCGCCCGGCACGGCGCGCCTGGGTCAGCAGCCGCTGCGGCCGTCGCACGACGACCGGAAAGCGCAGCAGTGAGACATCGATTGTCGAGGCCAGTGGAACGAGCGGTGGGTTGATCGGCGCCGTGTGGGCGATGGCTAGCTTCTCCAGCAGCGGCGTCAGGCCCCAGATGCCTGCCGCCAGCAGCGCCAACCGCGCGCCGCGCTCGCGCCACAGCGCGCGAGTGCGGCGCGCACCAGGACTGCCCGGGGGCAAACGGCAACGTATAGGCGCCGCCGACCATGATCAGCACCCCCAGCGTACCAGGCCGTGATGGCTGCTGGCAGCCAGCATCGAGCGTGCGATTGTCAATGCTCAGCAGCAGCGCCAGCCAACAGTGGTGCTGGTCACGCACAATCTGTTTCAGGCGCGGCGGCTGGCGCGGCGCGTCGGGCTGCTGCTGGATGGGCAGTTGGTGGAGGTGGCAGACGTGACAACGTTTTTCGACACCCCGCGCGATCCGCGAACCGCCCCGTTCGCGCCGGGTGAGATGGTCTACTAGGCCCAATACTTTTCAAATAAGGACTGGCGTACGTTGAACACGCTCCATAAGTACGGTCGCCCGCACTACTGGCGGCGGGTGCGGCAATTCGATGACAGGCGCTGGCTGCACGACCACCGCCTGCCGAAAGCTGCCCTGCGGTTTGGGCGGCTGATACTGCTCGGCTCGTTTCAGCTTGAAATTCGACATCTTGCGCTTGATCACCCGTGGGTTCGTGCGCATCCGTCGCGCGGGCAACTGTTTGGCCGCGATCTCGCGCAGCATGCGCTCGTACAACGCGCGCTGCTGCGCCTCATCAACCTGCTGAAACTCCGGCACCGCATCGCGCACAATCTCCAGGGCATGTACAAAGCTCAGGCGGTCAGGATCCACATCCACCGTCAGCGCCGCTTCGTGCATCAGCACGCGCACCGCGTAGTGCGCCAGCAGGATGCCATACAGCTCCTGGATGACGCCCACCGGCGTCAAGGAGCGCAAGGTGCGCCCCACCAGACGCTGATGGGTGTCGATCTCATCAATCACCAACTCGATCTCCCAGCGTTCGTGATAGGCGCAGGCCAGATCCAGGGCCGGGGCCAGCCGCGGATTGAGCAGGGTGGTGATCAGCCGATGCTCCTCGCCATAGCCGGGCAGATTGGGGTCGGTGATGGTGTAGGTAATCACCCGCACCAGCATGCCGAGCCCATGCCGCCGCCTCGCAGCGTCGGAGGGCAGCAGATAGGCCAGGACCGAACCGTCGGGCAGGGTGCGCAGCGGCAGCGGCTTGACGTGGGAGGGCAGGCGACCGAGCACATGCGCGCCGCGCTGCCGGGCCGCCACGACCATATCGAAGTCGTGAAAGCCGCGGTCCCACATCAGCAGCATGCCGTGGGTCAGCGAGCGCAGCAGACGGAAGCCCCCGACCCGTTCGCTCTCCTGGCAGGGCCAGAAGCCACAATCGACGATCACGTGGGTGCCGCATTCGGCCAGATAGACTCCCTGCAGTTGGGGAAAGGCGCTGGCCCCGCGGGCGCTGGTGTGCCGGCCGAACGCCTGGGCATTGGCCTCTGTATCGGGCACATCTTCGGTTGTACCATCGATGGCCATCAGGCGCAGCCCGAACAGAAAGGCGCCGCGGGTTCGCGGCGTGGCAATTGGGCGGCAGAGGTGCTTGAACAGCGCCAGCAGCGGTCGGGCGCCCAGTTGCTGCCGCCGATAGGCCAAGGCGCTGTCCTTGGGCAGCGGCACCTCGGGGTCGGGCCAGAGCAGGCGCAAGCCGCGCGCCAACTTGCGGAAGACGCCGCTGATCGCGACGCTGGGAAACAAATGCAGCGCGATCACAAGCCAGACGGTCAAGGCCGCCGTCAAGCGGCGTTCGCGCACTTCGGCCACTCCTTCTTGGGCAATCACCTGCGTGATCGTCTCGGCGGGGATGGCCTGGCTCAGGGCCTCGACCGTCAGAGCGCTGCTGAACTTGCATTCGGCCTCAATTTCGCGTATGGTGAATCTCAAGAGGTGGCTCCTGTCGGCAATCTTTCAGAGTTGGCGCTCGAAAGTATGCCACAGAAGCCGCCTCGTCGCTTATTCGAAAGGTATTGCTACTAGGCCCAAACCCGACATGCGCATCACCAGGCACAGCACAGATGAGTATGTTCATTGTGCTGCCGTTATTCCAGCGGCGGTCCGCTGTCCTGCAAGATGCGGCTGGCGCTTGAGCCGTGGAAGAAATGTGGCGTTCTGATGCATGAGCAATGCTGCTGGTGTAGTCGATGACACGAGGGTCGGGTTTGGGCCAGAAAGGGTTTCTTGCACGAGGTCCTCAGCGACAGCGGCGTCGCCGGTAAGCCTCGCCCCAGTCTGAATCGCAAGGAGGAGGTACACCGATGGCTTTCACACTCAGCAGCTCCAGCTTCGCCAGCGGCGAAACGATACCGGTCAAACATACCTGCGACGGCGCCGATCGTTCGCCGCCCCCTGCGCTGGGCGGATGCGCCGGACGCCCAGAGCTTCGCGCTGATCGCGGACGATCCCGATGCGCCGGGTAGGACCTTCACGCGCTGGCTGCTGTACGACATTCCCGGCACCCAGCGCGAATTGCCGGAGGGGCTCGCACTCGTCAGCGCGCTTGGCTCCTCCGGGACAAGCGATTTCGGACGGATGGGGTATGGCGGCCCCTGCCCACCCCGTGGCGGCGGCGCCCATCGCTATGTCTTCACTCTGGCGGCGCTGGACAGCCCAACTGATTGCGTCTGTGGCATAAATGTAGGGAACAGGCCAGCAACGTATCACTACCCCACCGCTACCGGCTCGGAAACTCCGGCGCGCATGAGCAGATAGTCGACCAGCCGTGGGAAGGGGTCGAAGCCGATCACCTGCGGTGCATTCGCCACGAAGTTCGACAGCGCGTTCACGTCGTAGTAGTAGACCTCTCCGTCACGCGCGTTGACTAGATACTCCACGCCACCTACCTCGATGTTTGCTGCAGCGAGCAGACGCTGCACATCAGCGATCACGTGCGCTGGCGGCATGTAGCCCTCGACCGGCAACCCCCGCCCCGAAACGCCATCGGCCAGACCGTCGCGGTTCGCCGGCGTGCGGCAGTAGTCGGCCGGGCACAGATTGAAGTCGTCCTGCGGCAGCGCGATGCGGATGGCATAGAGAAACTCACCGCCAAGTACCTCGACCCGCACGATACTACAGCTCTTAGTTGGCAAATACTCTTGCACCAGCGCCGTGTGGTCGATTCCGAGGTCGACCACGCCTGCATCGACCGCCGCACGCAGGTCTGCTGGTGTATCGAATCGGACGATGCCCGCACCGCTCCCACCGATATTCGGCTTGATCACCACCGGAAAGGTGAGACCTTCGGCGGCAGCCCAGGCCTGCGACGGGTGATTGATCACCCGTGCGTGGGGGTAGCGCAGCCCAAGCCGCTCGAACAGGCTGAGCTGGCGCGCCTTGGAGAACTCATACACGTAGGCGTCGTAGCCGTTCAGGACGTTCGCCCCTATCTCTTTGAGATAGGCTAGGTAGGGCAGCGTGCCAAAGATCGCCTGGGTATGCCCACGCTTGAAGGCTGAGGGGCTCATGCGGTTGACGATCAGGGCGTACGGGCTCTCTCGCACGGCCGGGTCAAAGGCGTGTTCGTGCGCCAGCAGCCGGTCGTAGGCGACGCCCCGCCGCTCAAGCCCGGCGAACAGCGGTAGGAACCACTCCGGGTGTTCGTAGTAGATCGCCAGAGGCGGCTCGTGTTCGAAGGAACGTGTATGCATTACCATATCTTTCCTTGCTCATATCACACTATTCGATCGGAGCTGCATCCAGAAGTCCAGCGGGAAATATAACTTCCTCGATACATTTTGTCAACAATATGGTAATCTATGAAGCAGACCGATTAGATGAGAGAATGCGGAAACCCCAACCATGAGTGACAAGCTGCCGAATGGGGATGTCGCCTCATTCACCGAGAAGGCCTACCAGGCGATCTTGGGCGCCATTGCCCGGCTCGAACTCAAGCCCGGCGAAACGCTCACGCAGGACCGCTTGGCCAAGTGGCTTGCGATCAGCCGAACCCCGGTGCGTGAGGCGTTGCGACGGCTCGAGCAGGACGGGCTGATTCAGAACGTCCCTGGTCGTGGCCTGATCGTCACCGAACTCACGATCAAAGATGTCGAAGATTTACTCGAACTGCTCTGCATACTGGATACCCAGGCGGCCTACCTGGCAGCGCAGCGGCGTACGCCCGAACAGGCCGAAGAACTGTCCACGATTGCGGAGGCTTTGCTCCTCGCGGCGGAGGACCACGATGTCGAGGCCTGGTCACGGATCGACAAGCCGTATCACGACCTGCTCCTGGCAGCCGCTGGCAATCACTTCTTGCGCCGCTCGATCGAGGATGTCCGCCGGCGCCTGCAGCGCATCACCTATCACGTCGCCATCCAGCCCGAGCACATGCTGTCGGGTACCCGAGAGCATGTGGCGCTCGCCCAGGCGATCAGCGACTCAGATGCACAGGCTGCGGCCGACATCATGCGCCAGCACCTCCAGACGGTGGCCACACAGGCAATGCAGCTGGTCCGAACGTATATCGTGCCTGTCCGCGGCGCACGATTCTAGATATACTCTGTGCGTGCCGATCCCCGAGCTGAGCTTTCGTCCGCGTATGCTGCACTAGCCCTGTGCCGATCGTGCCGACCATAACACCCACCCTGATGCGGTTGTCGAGCGTCACCACCACCAGCCTGAGCGCAGTGGTTTGATACACCGATCATGGCTCCCATTTCGCTGCTAGCATAACGGATCGATCGGCGCTGTGTCTATCAGCGCAGGTGAGAACGGGCATCTTTCGCTCATTCTGCCGAGTCATCTCAAGAAACACGCGCCGCGTCGACATCCACCCACTGCGATCGGGCAGCTTCGATCGTATCTTGATAGGCATGGGCCGCGCCCGAAAGTACGTCGGCCACAGCGATTGGCCGGTTAACTGTTGCCGCCTCCAGACAGGCGTAGACCAGCGCCAGGGCTTCCAGGGCTGTTTCGCCACTGCTGAATGGCGGCGCCCCTTCGGTGATCAATGCATGGAGTTCGGCGAAGGAGTGCGCGATCGGGTCATTCGGAATGTGATCATCTTCATAGGGCGCAGTTACTTCGTGCAGCTGCTGTGCCTCACCCGTATCCTTCTGCACCGTACCGGCATCGAGATCCACGACCCCCTCGGTGCCGTACACCTGAACGGCGCCAAAAGGTGCACCCTGGCCAGCCGAGGCGACCATCCAGTGTCCCAGCGCGCCGCGCTCAAAGCGGAGCACTGCCATACCACAGTCCTCGGTATCGACTGTGAAGCTGCCATGCTTGTCATCCTGACGCACGGGCTCAAAGGTCTTCGCCAGGGCATAGGCATCAGCAACCGGCCCCAAGGCTTCCAGAAACCAGTGGGCGCGGTGCACACCGTGGTCGAGGAACCAGCCGGCGCCGGCCATGCCTTTCAAGTGCCGCCACGGCGTTCCCGCGAAAAAGCCACCGTGCAGCAGGGTGACCGCGTAGTCGAGTAACATCGTTGGCGTTCCCACCAGGTTGCCGCCTACGAGCGCGGCCAAGAAGGCACGCGTTCGTCGGCCCAGCACAGCCGGCTCCGAGACGACCAGCGCCCGGCCCTTGTCCCGGGCGTATTCGATGATGCGCCGGCCCTCGGCAATCGTGAGGGAGATCGGCTTCTGCACCTGAAGATGAAGGCCGGCGTCCAGGCAGTCCCTGGCAATCTGCCAATGCAGGTTGTGCGGCACCAGGAGAGCCGCCACATTCAGCGCTTCGCTCTCCAGCATCTGGCGATAGTCGGTGTAGACCGAGGGACGCCGTCCCAGGCTCAGCTCGGCCTCCGCCGCAAGGGCTTCGCGTGCCTCCGGCCGCGGATCTGCCAGCGCCACCAGTTCATACACTGGTTCCGCGCCCGCACGCACCTGTTGGTTCAGCTCGGCCACGCCGCGCAGATGCCAACTGGCGATCCCGCCCGTTCCAATGAAAGCAAGTTTCAGTGTCATCGTTACCTCCACAGGGCTTGGTCATCCATATCGGATGATCGTTTTTGATGAATCTCGATCCGCTCGCGCTTGATCTGTTTATGCTGGGGTTCGTCCTTCCGTCGTTCGTGTTCTGATGAGCACCCCTCGTTCGTCACCACCGCCCGGTTCGGCTTGGTCGACGATCAGACCAGATCACCCTTCGAGCGGTTGCTCTCGTTCCGCAGTCGCTGTATCTCAGCCCGCGCCCTCTTCAGAATCTTCTCAGTGCCTCATTCAGCAATCGGCGGACCAGAGGTAGTGCGCGCTCGTCTGCGATTCCGCTCGGATCACGATTGTCAAGCATCGGTCCCATGCGTCTGCGATTCCACCATATGACTTACGCCCATTAAACCCACTTTTCTCAAAACGACTTGCGGCAGCGCTACGCTCCTGCCCCATTTCGGAGAAGATACAAGTGCTGTAACGAATGACCACCTCCCGTGTCTACAAGGGCAAGGAACATGTTCCAAGGAATCGCGAGCCATTCCACTGCCGACATTGCCCGCAGCGGCCAACACTGCCGCAAGCGACGTTACCATTCGTTTCACTTTTTATGAAAGGGAGATCATCGATCATGTACCTGGTCATCCTCCGCCGCGCCATCCTGGCGTTTGCCGCGCTCCTTGCCCTGCTCACCGTCGCCGCTGATCCTCAGCGCGCGGCCTTCGCATCCAACGGACGCACACTGTTCATCACGAGCGCCGTAGAGCACGCTGATGATACGGTTACGTTGCCGCTTTACCGCGGCGTCAGCAAAGGACAAACGGTCTACTACATCATCCTCGACGCGTCGGATGGGAACGCGGCGGATCGCTATGGGGTCAATCACTCGCAGAAGCTGGCGAATGCCGCCAATACCGAGCTGGTCCAATACGTCAGCGTGGTCAATGGGATGGTGATCTTCCCAGGGACGGTCGACTTCAGCCCCAATCGGGTGGTCGTGCCTGGCCCGCAGGGCTTCCCACCGATCGATGCCCAACCCGGCGCTCGGGGCGACACGAATTATAGCCCCCTGGTTCAACTGCCCAACGGCACCGTGCTGAACGCGCCGCAGATCGCCAA
This sequence comes from Roseiflexaceae bacterium, assembly GCA_035258585.1. GTDB lineage: Bacteria > Chloroflexota > Chloroflexia > Chloroflexales > Roseiflexaceae > DATFXE01. The sequence goes on from DATFXE010000077.1 coordinate 7,466, forward strand.
CGCAAGTGGCCAGGCTGACAAGGTCGTCAGCATCGACACCGTAAGCCTCACCGTCACCTACCGCGAGACCAACGGGTTCCAAGGCGGCACGCCGGTCAAGTACATCTCGACCGACGCCTCGATCGAGGCTGCCGCGGCGTTAGAGGATGTAACCTACGCGCCCAAACTGAACGCAGCCCCGCAGTTCTTCGGCGACGACAGCACGGCCTCGGCTTTCACCAGCCTGGCGGCCTTCACCAACGGCCAGACCGGTGCGTCAAATCCGCAGCGGCAGGGCCTGAACTCGGCGCTGCTCGACGGCCTCGATCCTCTGAATGTGTTGCGCTGGAACCCCAGCCAGGGGCGCTACGGCCCGCTGTGGGATGTCCACTTCGCACAATGGAGCCTGTCGGCGATCAGCAGCGGACAGAACGCCCGCCAGACCGACTGGGGGCAGGTACAGAATCTTGCCGATCACCGGCTGATCACCGCCTTCGGTGGAGGTACGTTTGATTCATCCCGGTTTATCGTCAACTGCCCGATCGTCAGCATGAACTAAATCGCGCGCCAGGTGTTGCACAGAATGGGCGGATGTTCCGGCAGGGCCAAAGATCCTGCCCACAACCCCATCTCTGACAGATCTGCGCAGGAAGGAGCAGATAGAACTGAGCGGTTCGTCCCAACGTCTCCAGGGTGACGAACCGCTCAGGCTCTGCGTCGACGTTCGGCGGGGCGGGCATGCTCGCTCACCGACGCCTCCTTGCGTTTAAGCCGTAACCCAACTGCTTTGGATCTACGCCCTGCGTCGCCACGCGCAGCGTCAGCAGCGAGCCCAGAACCAGGAGGGCCAGTGCCCCCAGCAGCAGCCCGATCGGCGCGTCCTCACCGCCGGTGCGCGGCATCTGCGTGGGTGCGGCGGGCGCACCGGCCGCCTGTACCACAATCGTCCCAGACATCCCTTTGCCGCCCGGCCCACCGTGATACTTGCAGTAATAGGCGAAGGTGCCGGCCTTGGTGAATGTGAAGGAGAATGATGTCTTCTCACCAGTCTTCAGGTCACCAGAGTCAAAGCTGCCGTCGTCCGCCTGCACCGTATGCTCGTTTTGGCCTGCGTACTGCCAATTGACCGTGTCGCCCACGTTGACGGTGATCGTCTTGGGATCGAACATGTTGTCTTTGACGCTGACGGTCTGTGTCGCGGCGCGTGGCGCTGCTATGGCCACGGGCAATGCTACGAAGAGCAATGCCAATGCGGCCACTCCAATGATGCCAATTCGGCGGAGTTGTCGAGTCATGATGTACCTCCTCTCGGTATCCATGCCGATCTGCACCGCCTTGGCCTGCCCGCAAAGCGCATGTGCTCTTTAAATATACGTACTGCAGCCACACCACAAATCTTATGACGAGCACAGCCATCCGGCTGGTCGTACGCCGACCAGCGGCGTTCGAGAGTGTTCGGCGTGTCGCAGCGCGAGGGATGCAGGAAGTTGGAAGGGCGGGGATTATCCGTAGGACTCGTGTTGTTCTAAACTCACGCCTGGCCACGCAGAGCTTACGGCTGCGCCGTTGTTCGCTGCTCTACCGCATCTGCCCGGTCCAATGTCGTATCTTGCCAGGATGTTGGGTCATCTAGCGCTTCGAGGTGCGTAAAGACGGTCGTGTTCGGCAGCACGGCGCGAATATCGCGCTCGATTTGCTCCAGCAAGCTGTGGCCATGGTGCACGGTCCAGTCGCCCGGCACCAACACGTGCAAGGACACAAACCGCCGCGCACCAGCCTGGCGCGTCCGCAGCGCGTGAAACTGCACGTTGGGCTGGGCGTAGCGATCCAGCACCTGCCGGATAGCTGCGAGCTCCGCTGCTGGCAATCCGGTATCCAGCAGCCCGTGCGCCGAGCGACGGACGAGCTGCACGCCGGTCCAGATAATGTTGGCCGCGACCAGCAGCGCGATGATTGGGTCGAGGCGCTCCCATCCAGTGAGCACGACCGCACCAACGCCAATGAGCACCCCAGCTGAGGTCCACACATCCGTCATGAGATGATGTGCGTCGGCCTCCAGGGTGATTGACTGGTAGCGGTGGCCGGCAGTGAGCAGGATGCGCGCGACGATGAAGTTGAGCACCGAAGCTGCGACCGAGATGGCCAGGCCAAGACCAGGCTGCTCAATCGGCTGCGGCTGGAGCAGGCGAGGCCAGGCCGCCCAGCCGATGCTGACCGCCGCCAGGACAATCAGCGCCCCCTCGACGCCGCTGGAAAAATACTCTGCCTTAGTGTGGCCATAGGCGTGCTCTTCGTCCGCTGGCCGTGCGGCCAGCGTGAGCATCGCCAGCGCCATGATCGCAGCGACCAGGTTGACCAGCGACTCGAGCGCGTCGGACAGCAGGCCGACTGAGCCGGTCAGCCAGTAGGCGATGGCTTTCAGCACGATCGTCAACACTGCCGCCGCGATCGAGAGCCACGCGAAGCGAGTGAGCGATGTCTGTGCGGTCTGACGTGGTGTAGCTGTCATTGTCACCTATGGTCTTGTTCCGCATGGCCTGCGCCTCAGCGGTAGGTGGATTGAACAATCCATTCAATCTCTCTAAGCCCGTGGTAGCGCCAGCATGGCTGGTTGGGCACGTTCGGTACCGCTACGGCCACCCACCTTCCTCCAGTGGGGTGACAATCGCCTCGTTGAGCACTAGCTCTGGCGGCGCGCTGGCGATCCAGATAATCAGCGCCGCGACTGCATCAGGCGGCAGCGCCTTCTCTGGCGGCGGCTGCTCGCGCCCCTCTTCCCGTCGCTCGGTCGGCGACCAGACGCCCCAGCTGGTCGCCATGCCGCCTGGGTAGAGGATGCAGGCTCGGATGCCATACGGTTTGCCCTCGGCAGCCAGCGCCTGAGTGAAGCCGGTCAGCCCAAACTTGGAGGCACAATAGGCGGCTGCATTCGCCCACCCGCGCTTGCCGGCGACCGAGGAGACGTTGATGATCGTGCCACGGCCGGCCTGCTGCATATGCGGGAACACCGCCTGTGCTAACACAAACGGCGCGCGCAAATTGACATCCAGGACACGATCCCACCCCGCGATCGGCAGGTTCGCTACAGGTCCCGGTACGTCAGTGCCAGCTGCATTGACGAGCAGGTCGATGCGGCCAAAGGCATCGACCGTCTGCTGCACGGCGTTCACAATCTGATCCGCATCCGCCAGGTCGACTGGGAGCGCCAGCGCACTTGGCCCAAGCGCTTGAACGTCCGCCGCGACCTGCTGGAGATCCGCCACACTGCGTGCCAACAATGCAACATGGGCGCCGGAGCGTGCCAGCGCCAGCGCGGTCGCTCGGCCAAGCCCACTGCTGGCACCGGTCACCAGCGCGACCTGTCCGGCCAGGGAGGGGTGGGCCAAGCCTGTATGATCCGCCATATGTTTGCTCCAATCGAATACCAGTCAATTCTCCAGCCGCTCTACGCCATCAGTGAGCGCATCTTCAGAAAGACGTTGTCGTGCCCAGGCACGACGACCTTCGCCAGGGCGGCGATCGCGTTCAGCGATTGCACCGCCGCAGTGGCATCAACCGTGTTGAAGTAGTAGTCACGCGCCAAAAAGAAATCACGGGTCATCACCGCGTCGCCCGCCACGACAACCCGCAGTCCGTCGCTACTGAAGACCAGCGAGGTATGGCCCAGCGTATGGCCAGAGGTTCGTAGCAGCGCCAGACCCGGCGCGAGTACGTCGGTCGCCGGCTCGATGCGGGCGAGGACTGCGCGATCAGGACTATCGGCAGCGAGCTCGGCGTCCCAGAGCGCGATTTCCTGCGCCGCCATCTGCCAGAGGGCATGCGGGAATGCGCTGATACCGACACGATGGTCGCCATGAAAATGGGTCAAGAACACCGTATCGATCGCCGCGGCGGTCAGCCCTGCGCGCTGATCCAGGACCGCGATCATCTCCTCCGACGGGCAGCCGGGGTCGACAATGATGGAGCGCTGGCCTGCGCGAATTATTGTGGTCGTGCAGCGCGGCGCCCGGTAGGCGCGATCGTCGGACTCGCCCCAGAACTTGTTGCGGCTCAGGTGGCCGATTGTCAAAACATCCCAGCGGATGTCGCTCATAGAGCACTCCTTACTGGCGCACCTGCCGCTCGTGCAGCCAGTCCAGGTCCAGCCGCTGCTCAAGCGCGTCGGAGATAGCATTGTTCTGCTCGACCTCGCTCACCCGACGCATGCCCACAATCGCCGTAGAGACGTTCGGGTCGGAGAGCACATAGTTCAGCGCCAGCGCATTCAGGTCCAGGTACTGGTCGATATCCGGCCGCGCGGCACGTATCAGCTTCTGAAAGATTCCGCTGCTGAGCGGGCGCATGAGCACGACGCCCACGTTGCGCGCTTTCGCCTCCGGTAGGATGTTGTGCCAGGCCGCCTGGTAGATAATGTTGTAGCGAATCTGAATCGCGTCAAACAGCCCCGTCTCCAGGAAGGGACGCAGCGTGACCGGCTCCTCGGCCGTGATACCGATGAAGCGGATGGTGCCGGCCTGCTTGAGTTGCTGGTACGCCTCCATCGGCCCTCCTTCCAGGATGAAGCGTACATCGTCGGGGGTGTAGTCGCTGCCGTGGAACTGCAGTACGTCGAGATAGTCGGTCTGGAGCCGGCGCAGGCTCCCTTCAACGCGCCGCAGGATCGACTCGCGGGTCTGGTCCTTCCACTCGGTCTTGCTGGCCAGGTAGACCTCATGGCGCTGCCCGGCAAGCGCCTCTCCCATCAGCTCCTCGCTCCGACCCTCACCATAGGATGGAGTGGTGTCAAAGTAATTGTAGCCCAGCTCGACCGCTCGCTGCAATGCCGCGATGACCGAGCGGGTGGTGTCCTCCGCGTATGAGTCCCAGACCTCGTTATAGTGCGGAATACCCAAAGGGGCGCCACCGCACCCGATCTCTGAGACCCGCAGCTCCGTCCGGCCGAGCAACCGATACTGCATCGCAGGCCTGCCTTTCAGATGTGCAGGACGATGACACCGTCCTCAACGGTGACCGGGTAGGTCTCGACGGCGGGATCCTCGTCCAGCTCGATGGTCACCTCGTAGGTTCGCACGCGCATGCGGTGCGGGTTGAAGATCGAGCGCCCAGTGAGAATATCGAACTCCCAGCCGTGCCAGGGGCAGCGCAGGATCTCGCCCTCGCGCCCCCACAGGTACTCGCCGGGCTTGCTCGGCAAAGCCATCCCCTTGATCGCTCCCAGGCACAGCGGCGCACCCTGGTGCGGGCAGCGGTTGCGCAGCGCGTAGTACTGGCCCTGCACATTGAAGACCCCGATCGAGCGACCCTCGACCTCCACAATCGTGCGCCCGCCCGGCGGCAGTTCGCTCACGCGTCCGATGATATGGCGTCCCATAGTCTCCTCGCTGCGCTATGCCAGACCGTAGAAGGTGCGCGCGTTCGCGGAGAAGATCCGCTCGCGCAGCATTTCGGGCAGCTTGGGAAACGCCTGCGTCGGCGAGTCGAAGTCCCAGTGCGGGTAGTCGCTCGAAAACAGCAGCAGGTGCTCGGCATCCAGCATCTCCAGGGTCGCCAGCAGCTGCCGATCGTCGGCGGGGCGCTCGATCGGCTGGCTGGTCAGACGGACGTGGTCGCGCAGGTAGGCCGACGGCAGCTGCCTCACCCAGGGTACCTCGGAGCGCAGCGCCTTCCACTCGGCGTCCAGCCGCCACAACAGCGCCGGCAGCCAGGCCACGCCGCCCTCCACCAGCACGATGCGGAAACCGGGGAAGCGCTCGAAGACCCCCTCGGTCAGCAAACTGACCAGGTGGGCCTGAAAGCCCAGCGACAGGCAGGTATGCCACTCGATATAGTGGGTGGGATAGCCGGGGCTGGGCTGAACATTGATGCCCATACCGTCGGTGCCGGGGTGGATGGCCAGCGGGTAGCCATATCGCTCACACGCCTCGTAGATCGGGTAATACTGGCGCTGTCCATACGGCGCCCGCGCGCCCGAGTCCATCATCACTTGGACGAAGTGCGGGTGGCCGGCCCAGCGCGCGATCTCACGCGCCGCTGCCTGAGGATCCTGGTGGGCGACAGTGATCGTACCTTTGAACACGCCGTCCTGGTTGTACTTCGAGAGCCAGGTGTCGGCCAGCCAATCATTGAACGCGGCGGCGATCGCGGTGCCGAAATCAGGGTCGGGGTGCAGGTTGCAGAAAGCCCGCGGAAGCAGGATGGCGTAGGCGATGCCGTACTCGTCGATCAGCTGATGGCGCAGGAAATACGGGTCGGAGCCGGGCGGGCCGCCGTCAGGCGGTTTGCTGTCGAGGCGCGCGCCGTGGACCGGGTTGCCGAAGAAGCCGCGCCCGCCGCCGCTGTAGCGGTCGCGCCAGGGCATCGGCATGTAGCCACGGATCTCGTCCACACTGCGCGGGCTGGGATGCACATCACAGTCGATGATCCCAGTTCGAATGGCCTCAGCAGTGGCCGTCTGTGGCTGGGCGATCGTCATCACAACCTCCTCCCTAAATAGCAGCAGGCTTCTCGCCGGCGGCGTCCAGTCGCCGCTTGGCCTCAGCGTAGACGTCCGGCGGCAGTGGTCCGACTTCGGCGACACGC
>DATFXE010000078.1:0-3720 GCA_035258585.1 Roseiflexaceae bacterium
CGCGCGCGCCATGGTGGAACACCGACGACGACCCCCCCGCATCGCTGAACCCGACCGCCGCGATCGCCGGGCTGTTGCATAAGCATGGCGTCAAACATGCCTGGCTCGATCGCGCGACCGAGTATTGCTGGAGGACCATCGGCGCATCGCAGCTGGACGAGCCGCACCTGCTTCAGGCGATCATCACGTTCCTTGAGAATGCGCCCGACCAGGAGCGCGCCCGGCGCGAGTTCGAGCGCGTCGCGACCAGCCTGTTCGAGAACGACCTGGTCAAGATTGACCCTGATGCTGAGGGTTACGTCAAAATGCCGCTGGACTACGCGCCCACGCCGCGCAGCTGGTGCCGGCGGCTGTTCAGCGACGACGTGATCGCCGCGCACCTGGACGCGCTGGCCGCTCGCCAGCAGCCCGACGGCGGCTGGCCGATCACCTGGCCGCCCGTCAGCCCGGCCGACGAACTGGAGTACCGCGGGATCGTCACGCTCGGCGCGCTGAGGACGCTTCGGGCCTACGGGCAGCTGCCCGGCGCTGAGTAACATCATCGCAATTTATGGCCAGCGATCCACCTGTACAGGAGTTACGCGGCGGGAGGTTTGGAGGGCCCGGGTACCCTCTGGGTGCCCCTCCAAGACGCCCTTTTCTCGCCCTTCTGGGCGAGAAAAGAACCTTTCTGGGAGAGGTTGCACCTCTCCCAAGCCCTCACCGCCTAAATCCTGTCAATTTGGAAGCCGGATGTCAAGCCTGACCGAACAGGACGCGCTGCGCCTGGCGCATGAGCTGTACAACCTGCGCGTCGCCGCGCGCCGGCTGCCGGGTGAGTATGACGATAACTTTCACCTCACCGGCGACGATCAGCGTGCCTCTGTTTTGAAGGTCACGCGCGTCGGTCAGGCGCCTGGGGTGGTCGATTTGCAGTGCCGGGTGCTGACGTACCTGGCCGATCGTGCCCCCACGCTCGTTTTGCCGCGGGTGTGTCCAACGCCTGGTGGTGAGCCGTACACAATCGCCTTGGTCCAGGGTGTACCGCGGTTGGTCTGGATGCTCAGCTACGTGCCGGGCCAGGTGTTGGCTGAGGCTAACCCACATAGCGCCGAGATGCTGCATAGCCTGGGCCGGCTGCTGGGCCGGATCGACGCAGCGCTCGTTGATTTCGCCCATCCCGCGGCCCAACGTGATCTGAAGTGGGATCTGGCGCGCGCCGGGTGGATCCGCGAATATCTCGACTGTATCGAGGACTCCCACAGGCGCGCGCTGGTCGAGCGCTGCCTGTCCCGGTATGAGCACGAGGTCGTGCCGGCGCTCGGCGGCCTGCGCGCTAGTGTCATTCATGGCGACGCCAACGACTACAATGTGCTGGTCGACGAGCCGGGCATGCAGCCACGTCGGGCGGTGAGCCTGATCGATTTTGGCGACATGCTGCTGAGCAAGGTCGTGTGCGAACCGGCGATCGCCGCGGCGTATGCGCTGCTTGGCAAGCGCGACCCGCTCTCTGCCGCGGCGCAGGTGGTGGCCGGCTACCATAGCGCTTTCCCGCTCACCGAAGCCGAGATCGCGCTGCTCTACCCGCTGATCTGCGCGCGGCTGTCCGTGAGCGTCACCAACGCCGCTCAGCGCAAGGCGCTCGAACCGGACGACCCATATATCACGATCAGCGAGGCGCCCGCCTGGGACGCGCTGGAGCGCTTATCGGCCATCCACCCGCGGTTTGCCCACTACACCTTCCGGCAGGCGTGCGGGCTGCCGCCGGTGCCGTACAGCGCCGCAGTGGTCGGCTGGTTGCAAGCGAACGCAGCTCGCTGCGCGCCTGTGCTCGGGGTCGATCTGCGCGCCACGCCGAGCTATGTGTTCGATTTGAGCGTCGGCAGTCTGTTCCTGGGCGCGGATCCCGCTGTGACCGAGACCGCGGCGCTCAGCGAGCGCATCGCCCGAGAGCTGCGCGCCGCTGGCGCCAGCGTCGGCGTTGGTCGCTACGACGAGGCGCGGCTGATCTATGCGACGCCGGCTTTCGCATCGGGTGAGCGCCCAACCGACGAGCGCCGCACGATTCACCTGGGTGTGGATCTGTTTGCCGAGGCCGGCGCGCCGATCTTCGCGCCGCTTGAGGGCGAAGTCTACCTGGTGGCGAACAACGCCGCACGGCTGGACTACGGCCCGCTGCTCATCCTGAAGCATTCGACCGATGCTGGCCAGACATTCTTTACGCTCTACGGCCACCTGGGCGAGGACGCGCTCGAACACTGCAGCGCGGGCCGGCGTGTGGCGGCAGGCGACCAGATTGGCAGCATCGGCGCACCGCCCATCAACGGCGACTGGCCGCCGCATCTGCACTTTCAGATTATCACCGATCTGCTCGACCTCGGCCGCGACTTTCCTGGCGTGGCCTATGCCAGCCAGCGCGAGATCTGGAAGAGCCTGTCGCCCGATCCAAACCTGATCCTCGGCGTTCCGGCCGAGCGCTTTCCCCCGCCCGAGCCATCGACGGCCGATACGCTCTCAGCCCGTCGGGCGCTGATCGGCCGCAACCTGAGCATCTCCTATCAGCAGCCGCTCAAAATTGTGCGTGGCTGGATGCAGTATCTCTATGACGAAACGGGGCGCGCGTTCCTGGATGTCTACAACAACGTGCCGCTGGTTGGGCATAGCCACCCGCGCGTCGTGCGCGCCGCCCAGTCGCAGCTCGGCTTGCTCAACACCAACACGCGCTACCTGCACGACAATCTAACCCGCTACGCCGGGCGTCTGACCGCACTCATGCCCGAGCCGCTGAGTGTGTGCTTCATTCTTAACTCAGCCAGCGAGGCAAATGAGCTGGCATTGCGTCTTGCGCGGGCGTATACCGGGCACGAGCATGTGATCGTCCTCGACGCAGCCTACCACGGCCACACCGGCGGGCTGATCGACATTAGCCCGTACAAATTCAACGGACCTGGCGGCACGGGGCCAAAGCCGTGGGTTCACGTCGCCCCCATCCCTGATGACTATCGCGGCGCGTACAAGCGCGACGATCCCGAGGCCGGCGTGAAATACGCCCGGCACGTGGCCGCGATTGTCGATCAGCTCCAGGCCGAGGGGCATGGCCTGGCCGCCTATATCGCCGAAACCCTACCGAGCGTCGGCGGGCAGATCGTTTTCCCGCCGGGCTACCTGGCCGAAGTCTACCGCCATGTGCGGGCGGCTGGTGGCGTGTGCATCGCCGACGAGGTGCAAGTAGGATTTGGTCGCTTAGGCACACATTTCTGGGGCTTCGAGACACAGGGCGTCGTGCCGGACATCGTGGTGCTGGGCAAGCCGATCGGCAACGGCTTCCCGCTTGCGGCGGTGGTCACGACGCCGGCGATCGCCGGAAAATTCGACAACGGCATGGAGTTCTTCAGCACCTTTGGCGGCAACCCGGTAGCGTGCGCCGCCGGCCTGGCGGTGCTGGATGTGCTGCGCGATGAGCGGCTGCAAGAGCACGCGCTGCGAGTTGGCGGCCGGCTCCTGGCCGGCCTGCGCGACATGACTGCGCGCCATGTGATCCTTGGCGACGCGCGCGGCTCCGGGTTGTTTCTGGGAGTGGAGCTCGTGCGCGATCGGGCGACGCGAGAGCCGGCGCCAGACGCGGCCAGCTATGTGGTGAACCGGCTGCGCGACTCTGGCATTCTGGCCGGCATCGATGGCCCGCATCACAATGTGATCAAGATACGCCCGCCCTTGCCATTCGGCCACAGCGATGCCGAG
>DATFXE010000079.1:0-15759 GCA_035258585.1 Roseiflexaceae bacterium
AACAGCGCGAACGCAGCCCCGCCGATCATCGCCGCCGCCCCCAACTCGTGCAAATAGATCACCGACCAGAGGTTGGCGAAGCTCTCGCCGACGATGCCGAGCACGCATATCACCGCCAGCACGATCAGCGCACGCTGGCCGAACAGCAGCCGCAGCGTCGCGCGCGGGCCGCTTGGCGCGCCGCCGGCCGAATCGGCGGGCGGGTAGCGCACCGGCAGGGATGCCAGAAATGCCAGGCCGCACAGCAGCACCAACACGAATAGCACCTGGCTGTAGACCCAGCCCTGCCCCAGCAGCAGACCGGCGGCGAACGCGCCAAGCACAGCGCCGCCGCTGAAGCCGGCGTGCATCAGGTTCATGACACTCCGGCCGGTGACCCGCTCACAATCAAGCGTCGCGCCGTTCATCGACATCTCGAGCAGGGCATTGCCCGCGCCGGCCAGCAGCAGCGCGCCCGTCAGGCTAAGCAAGGCGCCGGCCTGGCCCAATACCAGGTTGGAGGCGGCCAGCAGCGACAAGCTGACCAGCGCCAGCCGCTTCTTGCCGAACCGGCCAGCTAATGGCCCGCCCATGAGCAGCAGCACAACCGAGAGTAGCGGCGAGACAAGCTGAACCGCGCCAAAGACGCTCTTGCTCAGCCGCAGCGCAGCGATTAGCTCGGCCCACAATACCCCTTGTGCGCCGATAACCACGCCAAACAGGCTGAAATAGCCCGCCAGCAAGGCCAGCACGACCCATGGCCGCCAGGCTTCGACGCCGACGATGCGTCGATCGCCTACCAGTGGTTGTTCCACATCGCCTCACTCCGGCAGCCGTATATACACCAGCGTATCCACGCCGCCCAGATCTCGCAAACGGTTCGAGGGGGTTTTGTAAAAGATGTCAAGTCAACTACTGTATTATACACGGTCCCACCGCTTTGTGACCGCTCTCATACGGCAAGTTTCAAGCCTCACACCTCAGTTAGAGGACTTACGCGGTGGAGCGGGTTGGGGAGGCCGAGTGCCCACACCCAGAGGGTACCCGGCGTCTCCCCAAGGTCTTCTGTTTCTGGCACACTACGGCGGCCGGATACCCTCTGGGTGTCGCCGTAGTGTGCCAGAAAAAACGCTTCTTGGAGGGATTGCAGCCTTCCAAACCTCCCTGCAAATGCCGACTACGTAACTCCTGTCATTTGTAAGTGCTTGTAAGTTCGTACCTGAACAATCTTAGAATAATCGTACCCCTGTGGCTACGCTGCGAGTGGCAGAGTGAGTTGAATCGCTGGCAGCTCGGCGATCGGCACGTCCGTGATTCCGCTCAATGTGGTCACATTCAGCCCACAGATCGGCAGCCGCTTCACGTAGGCGCCGTCTTCAAGCTGCACGACCCATTCGTGGCTCTCAGGCTCGCACTGCACGACCACGCTTTGTCCCCCTAACGCGCGCCCGACACCACGCCAGCGGCCGCGCAGCTGGATTTGGCCAGTGCTGGACACCTTCCGCTCCAAGCCGATCCTCGCCAGGTAATCGTAGACCCGGTGCTCATCGAACAGTTGCCGCTCGCACTCCACACGCTAGGGACGGCGCGGCCGCAGCAGTTCGGGATGCGCCAGGAGCGCTGGACGCCCAGCACACTCACTCGCCCGCGATGCAAAGAAGCGATTGTGCATCTCGCGCTCGGTGTCCAAGCGCTGCTGCAACTGCGCCAGATCGAGCCTGCGCTCGGGCAGCCCGACAAAGCCATCCAGGGTGCGGTGCCTACGCTCGACCTCGGCCTGGTCGGTCGGCATGTTGGGCCGACTAAAGCGATGCGCGACGCCCAAGCCCACCAGCCATAAAGTCAGTTGGCTGGGTGCGGGGTCGCTCGGTTGGCCACCTAAGCAGACTTCATTGTCAGTCTGAATCAGATCGGGCAGCGTTTCCCATCGCGCAAACGTGCTGCGGATCACCCCACGCACCTGCTGCCAGCTGAGACGGCGAGCGCGTGTGCCGCTGGTGAGGTCAAAGGCTTGAGAGCTCAGGATGGCGGCACCGACCGGATCACGCAGGGAGCAAATACTGGCGCGATGGTCATCGGCGAGCTCGATCGCCTCTTGACAATCAAGTTGCCAGCACTCCTGCACGGCAGTTGGAGCAGTGGGCACAGCTGCTGGCGGCCAACGCGGGCGGCGCGGCGCGACCAAGTCCGGGCAGGCAGTCTTGACCAACACCGCCAGCCGGCTGCGAGAAGCGAGGGGCAGCTCGCGCAGCGTCGGGTCGCACTCTAATTCGCTGAGTACCCGATCCGGCCCCCAGCTGGGATGATCGCGCTTGAGAGACACGGCGCGCGAGGTCACAGCAGGCGCGAAGCGGCTGAGCACGCCGGTAGCGGCCCGTCCACGTCGCGTCTGTTGGAAGGCACTTCGGCCGTGGTCACGGGCGCTGCGCCAGCACTTACGAGCTGTTTGGGGCGAACAGCCCAGTTCGGCCGCAATCGCGCTGAGGGAGCGCCCGCGTAGCTTCTCGGCGTAGAGCCGCTGCTTCTCGGCCAGGGTTAAAGGTGCTCGTGCAGCCATAGCTACACTCCTGGTTGGGTTGATCACAACAACACAAGCATACCAGAAGTGGTGCCAACAGGGCTAGGCATATTCTGAGACTCTTAAGCTACGAACTTACAAGGCCCTACAAGTTATAGGACTTACGCAGTTGGCGTTTTAGCGGGGGCGCGGGGGCCGCTGGCCCCCGAGAACCTTCTTTTTCCACCCACCTGTGGCGGCAATGCCGCCACAGGTGGGTGGAAAAAGAAAGGGGTTCTTTGGAGGGCTTTGCCCTCCAAACCTCCCAACCGCGTAAGTCCTGTCAGTTATAAAAGTTATGCGGCATCCTTACCCATGCCCCATCACTGCCATATTGACTCGGTTGCGATAGATAATCCTTATGCAAAACCTCGTGACAATGTATTTCCCAATGGAACGATCAGCGGCTATAATAGGGTCAGCGCACCAACCTCACTAGAGTTTCGGATATCGGGCCTAGCCCGGCGGCAAAGCCCAAGAAAGGTTTAAAGCCATGAGTGATGCTATTACTGATCCATTTGGAGCGTGCGTATCGCTCGACGTCGGCGGCAAGCAGTATTTGATCTACAGTCTGGATCGGCTTGGCCAGCGTACGGGCGCCGATTTGAAGCGCCTGCCCTTCTCGATCCGGGTGGTGCTGGAGGCGCTGCTGCGAAACGTCGGCGACGGCTTCACCAGTGAGGAGGATGTCATTGCGCTGGCGAACTGGGCGCCACGCAGCGTTGGATCCCGCGAGGTGGCCTTCACTCCGGCGCGCGTGCTGCTGCAGGATTTCACTGGCGTGCCGGCGGTGGTGGATCTTGCGGCGATGCGTGGGGCCATGCAGCAGCTCGGCGGCGACCCGGCGCGGATCAACCCGCTCTCGCCGGCCGACCTGGTGATCGATCACTCGGTGCAGGTCGACGCGTTTGGGTCGAATGCGGCGCTGCTGATCAATGCTCAGCTCGAGTTCGAGCGCAATAGAGAGCGCTATGAGTTCTTGCGCTGGGGCCAGCAAGCCTTCGACAACTTCCGCGTCGTGCCGCCGGCCACCGGCATCGTCCACCAGGTCAACCTGGAGTACCTAGCCACAGTGGTGCAGACGCGCGTGATCGACGGCGAGATAGTGGCGCTGCCTGACAGCCTCGTGGGCACCGACAGCCACACGACGATGATCAACGGCCTGGGCGTGTTGGGCTGGGGGGTCGGCGGGATCGAGGCCGAGGCGGTGCTGCTGGGCCAGCCGCTGGCGATGTTGACGCCGGCCGTGGTGGGCGTCAAGCTGAGCGGCAAGCTGCGCACGGGCGCCACGGCGACCGACCTGGTGCTGGCCGTGACCGAGATGCTGCGGCGGCAGGGCGTGGTTGGCAAGTTCGTCGAGTTCTGCGGCGCGGGCCTGAGCAGCCTGAGCCTGGCCGACCGTGCCACGATCGCCAATATGGCGCCGGAATATGGTGCGACCTGTGGCTTCTTCCCCGTGGACGAGGAGACGCTGCGCTACCTGCGCGGCACCGGCCGTTCCGAAGAGCTGATCGCGCTGGTCGAGACGTACTACAAAGCCCAGGGCCTGTTCCGCACCGACGCGACGCCCGTGCCAACCTTCAACACGCTGCTGGAGCTGGACCTAGCGACGGTCGAGCCCAGCGTGGCCGGCCCACGCCGGCCGCAGGACCGCGTGCCGCTGAACGATCTGAAGGAGTCGTTCTGGACGGCGATGAAGACAGTGTTTAACCGCGAGATCCAGCCTGACGACGTGGCCGGCCGCGGCTACATCCGCTGGGTCGGCGAGGCTGGCAACCCGGCCGAGATCGAGACGACTCCTTCCTCGAATCGTGCAAACCTGTATAAGGGGTACCAGGCGAGCGCCACGCTGGATGGCCAGGAGATCACGCTGACTCACGGTTCGACCGTGATCGCGGCGATCACATCTTGCACCAATACCTCGAACCCATCAGTGATGGTGGCGGCCGGCCTGCTGGCCAAGAAAGCGGTCGAGCGCGGGCTGGCGGTGCCGGCGTACGTCAAGACCAGCCTGGCGCCCGGATCGCGCGTGGTGACTGAGTACCTGAAAAAGGCCGAACTACTGCCCTACCTGGAGCAGCTGCGCTTCAATGTGGTCGGCTACGGCTGCACCACCTGTATCGGCAACAGTGGCCCGGTAGCCGACGAGATCGCCAATACGGTCAAGGATCACAACCTGGTCGTCAGCGCTGTGCTGAGCGGCAACCGTAACTTCGAGGGCCGGATCAACCCGGTAGTGCGCGCGAACTACCTGGCCTCGCCGCCGCTGGTGGTGGCGTTCGCGCTGGCCGGCACGGTCGACATCGACCTGCGCTACGAGCCGCTGGGCGCCGATGCCAACGGTAAGCCGGTGTACCTGGCCGACATCTGGCCCAGCGAGCATGAGATCCAGGAGGTGTTGGGGTCATCGCTCAACGCCGAGATGTTCCGCGAGCAGTACAGCAACGTCTTCAACGGCAACGAGCAGTGGAACGCCATCCCGGTGGCGAGCGGCGACCTGTACGCCTGGAACAGCGACTCGACCTACATTCAGAACCCGCCGTACTTCACTGGCATGACTCGCGAGGCGCCGCCGCTGCGCTCGATCGAGGGCGCGCGCGTGCTGGCGCTGCTGGGCGACAGCGTGACCACCGACCATATCTCGCCAGCCGGCAGCATCGCCAAGGATAGCCCAGCCGGGCGCTACCTGATCGAGCATGGGGTCGCGCCAAAGGACTTCAATTCGTATGGGGCACGGCGCGGCAACCACGAGGTCATGATGCGCGGCACCTTCGCCAACATCCGTATCCGCAACGCGATGGTGCCGGAGGTGGAGGGCGGCGTGACGATCCACCTGCCGACCATGCAGCAGATGTCGATCTACGACGCGGCGATGCGCTACCAGGAGGAGGGCACACCACTGGTGGTACTGGCGGGCAAAGAATACGGCACCGGCTCGTCGCGTGACTGGGCGGCCAAGGGCACATTTCTGCTGGGCGTGCGAGCGGTGATCGCCGGGAGCTTCGAGCGCATCCACCGCTCGAACCTGGTGGGCATGGGGGTGCTGCCGCTGGAGTTCCGCGCCGGCGACGGCTGGGAGGAGTTGGCGCTGACCGGCCAGGAGACGATCACGATCGAGGGAATCGAGAATCTCCAGCCGGGCCAGGATCTGACAGTGCGCGCCCGGCGTGAGGATGATACCGAGATCACCTTCCCGGTGCGGGCGCGGGTCGACTCGGCCGGCGAGCTGGCTTACTACCGCCACGGCGGCATCCTGCACTATGTGTTGCGCAACCTTGCCTCGCAAAGCGAGCCTGTGGAGGCGTAAATCGCTGGCCAAGGGGCGCGAAGAGACGCGAAGGCGAAGAGGGTTTTCCATAACAACCAGAAGCACCCTGAGGAGCGTGTGTGTGCCGCTGTTGCATGGCATAGATGCCCCTCAGGGTGCTGTGTTCTTTCATCCCCAATAGCCTGAATTTCATCATCTATTGCGACCTTCCCGGCCACCCAGACGTCCTTCAAAGTACAGTGTAGCACCTCGGAGGTGTATATGCGCGCTCGATCCTATGCTTTCGGCCCGCCACGCTTCTTGGGCGTGTTCGCCCACCCGGATGACGAGACCTTCTGCGCGGGCGGCACACTGGCCAAATATACGGCGGCCGGCGCCGAGGCCATGGTCGTCTCGGCGACGCGCGGCGACGCGGGCCAGATCCGCGATGCGCGTGTCGCCACCCGCCGTACGCTCGGGCAAGTGCGCGAGCGCGAGCTAATGTTGGCCTGCGAGCGGCTGGGCGTCCAGCAAGTGCGCTGCCTCGACTACGGCGACGGCACGCTCAAGGATATCGCACAGGAGACGCTGATACGCGATGTAACCGAGATCATCCGCATGTTCCACCCCGACGTTGTAATCACCTTCGGCGAAGATGGAGCGTACGGCCACCCCGACCATATCGCGATCAGCACCTCCACTACCGCCGCTTGCACACGTGCCGGCGATGCCACGCAGTTCCCCGAGCAGATCGCTACCGGGCTGGCAGCGCACAAGCCGACGTTTTTGTACTACAGCCATTTCCCACGCAGCCGCATGCTGTTGCTGGAGCGGCTTGTGCAGTGGCTGGTCTCGAGCGACCAGCGCTTCCGCGGCACGCCAGAGTTCATCCGCGCGCTGCTGTTGCTGTGCGAAGAGACCAGTATGCTCGGCTACACCAGCGATCATGTGGCAGTCGAATGGTATCCGCCTGGCTTCTATGTCGTCGAGCAGGGCGAGCCGTCTGCCAAGCTCTACTTGATCATGTCAGGCGAGGCCCAGGCCATCCAGGAAGATGCCAGCGGTACGCTGCACCCCCTGGGCCGGCTCGGGCCTGGTATGTTCTTCGGCGAGCTGGGAATCGCGAATCGCGGGCCGCGCAGCGCGCATGTGGTGGCGCAGGAGAGTATGACCTGTTTGGTCTTCTCGCCTGGCCAGCCGACCTTGTTCGCCGGACGCGGCACCAGCGCCGATGAGCGCCTCGCCAGAGTTGCAGGCGGTCTCGACGAGTTTCTCCCCACTGGGGCGACCAACTGCATCGATGTCAACGCGTATGTCGAGCGCAAAATTGCGGCGGTGGCGGCGCATCGAAGCCAGTACCCAATTGAGCCGGATATGCTGCCGCTGCCCATGCTGCAGGAGATGATCGGCCGCGAGTACTTCGTTCGGGTGCTGCCGAAGCGGGAGCTGGATAGCGATTTATTGGGGTGAAGGGATCCCGTTACGTTGGTTCTTGCGCTCCCAACAGTTGATCCAGCGTCTCACTCAGCTCTTTGGCGCTTGCATGAATCTGCTCGGCCAGGGTGTCGTCCGCGCCGCGCATCAGCGCCGTAGCCCAGTTGGCGATCTGGTCGAGCCGCGGCCGCAGCTCCTGAGCGGCAAGCGCCATGAGCAGCTCATTGCGCGCTCGCAGCACGGCGATCGCCTCGCGCTGCTGATGCAGGGCCAACTGGTTCTCGACCCGCGCCAGCACCTCCTCGATCTGAAATGGCTTGGTGATATAGTCCACCCCGCCGACCTGAAACGCCTCGACCTTATCGAGTACATCGTCAAGCGCGCTGATGAAGACCACTGGGATATGCCGGGTCTGCTCGTCGCCCTTGAGCTGGCGGCAGACTTCGTAGCCGTCCATACCGGGCATCTGCACATCCAGTAGGATCAAGTCGGGCGCAGCCTTCTGGGCTGCCTTGAGCGCTAGCGCCCCGTTGATCGCGGGACGCACGCGGTAGCCACGCTTGCCCAGGATGGCCGACAGCACGTTCAGGTTCGCGGGTGTATCGTCCACAATCAAAATGTCGGCGTTAGGTGTGCTCGAGAGGGTCATGTTCGGCGCTCACTTCCTGGATCAGCAGCTGAAGCTTATCGAAACGGTAGTTCGCCACCAGATCGGCCAGAGCATCTGCGATCGCGGCATCCCGCTCGCGGATGCGCTCGATCGCGGCGCTGGCCATTTCGGTATCGATCTCGTCGGCGGCCTGGCGCAGGCTGGCAAGCCACTCGGCCGGCAGCCCCACCAGGTCGGCCGCGCGCACCTCGGCCGGGCGCTCGTCGCTGGCGGCAGGCTGGGCATCCGCATAGAGGAAGCGGATGCCCAGATGCTCGGCGATCTTGGCGAAGATCGTCGCCTCGCGCACGGGTTTGCGCACGACGTCGTCGCAGCCGGCGGTGCGCACGATCTCTTGCTCGTGATCGAACGCGCTGGCAGTCAGCGCAATGATCACGGTCGCCTGGCCGCGTGCGCTAGCTTTGATCCGCCGGGTCGCCTCATAGCCATCCAGCACGGGCATGCGCACATCCATCCAGATCAGCTGCGGCGCCCACTCTTCCCAGATCTCGACCGCCTCCTGGCCGTTGGCAGCCTCGCGCACCACAAACCCAGCCGCCTGTAGCCACTCGACCAGCAGCCGGCGGTTTTCGCGCTTGTCGTCCACCACCAGCATCCGGTACTCGCGCCGATGCTCGGGCGCGATCCCGATCACCCGGCGCTCGGTCGGCGCCCTGGCGAGCTCAGCCGGATCGGCCGGCGTGAGGCGGACGTCGAAGCCAAACAGCGTGCCCCGGCCGACGACGCTCCTGACCCGAATATCGCCGCCCATGAGGCGCACAAACTGGCGTGAGATCGACAGCCCGAGACCAGTGCCTTCCTGTGCCTTGACGCCGCTGGCAGTCTGCCGGAATGGCTCGAACAGGCTCGGCAGCTGGTTTTCAGCGATGCCCTCGCCGGTGTCCTCGACCTCCACGACCAACGACGAAGGACGAAGGGCCAAAGACGACCGATCCTTGGTCTTTGGTCTTTCGTCGTTAGTCGTTTGTCCTTGGTCGTGCCAGATCGCGCGTAGAGTCACCCCGCCTGTATGTGTGAACTTGATCGCGTTGCCAAGTAGGTTGATCAGCACCTGGCGCAGCTTGCCCTCGTCGCCGCGCACGAACCTTGGCACATCGGCGGCCAGATCGAACAGCAGCTCCAGGCGCTTGGCCTCGGCGCGCAGCTGGAACATCTCCTCGACGCTCTGGAGCAGCCGGCGCAGATCGAACGTCACTTCGTTGAGCGTGACGCGGCCGGCCTCGATCTTCGACATCTCGAGTACATCGTTGATCAGGCCGAGCAAATGCTCGCCACTACGAGTGATGATGCCCAGGTGCTCTTTCTGCCGGCTGGAGAGCGCCGGGTCGCGCTCCATCACCTGTGCGAAGCCAAGCACGGCGTTCAGCGGCGTACGCAGCTCGTGGCTCATATTGGCCAGGAAGGTGCTCTTTGCGACATTAGCCGCGTCAGCGGCCCGGCGCGCCTGCTGGGTTTCCTCGAACAGCCGCGCGTTCTCGATCGCGATCGTCGCCTGGCGAGCCAGCCCGACCAGGAAATTGAGGTCGGCCGGCGTAAACGGCGTGCGCTCGAATGCGCGCCATATGGTCATCAGCCCAATCACCTGCCTGCGCGAGACCAGCGGCGCGACCATCAGGCGCTCGGCCGGCTGGCGCGGCGTGCCAGGAATCTCGACCGCGCGCCGATCGCTGCCAGTGTCGTTGATCACCTCGGCAACCCCGCGCCGGGCCAGATCGCCGATGATGCCGACCCCAAGCGGCACCGGATAGCGCTGGATCTCGGCCGCCGAGTCGCCCAGCACAACGATCGCGCGAAAGATCGCGCCATCAGGCTCGGCCAGGAACACGGCGCTGGTATCGGCGGCCAGCAGATCCTTGGCGTGGCTGGCGATCCGCTCCAGCACAGTGGGGAGCTCCAGCGTGGCCGAGACGTCGCGCCCGACATCGGCCAGCGCGGCCATCTCGTTGGCTTGGCGGCGGGTTTCCAGGTACAGCCGCGCGCTCTCGATCGCGATTGCAGCCTGGCGAGCCACGCTGACCAGGAAATCCAGATCGGCCTGGCTGAAGCTGCCGTCGGCACGCGGACGCCAGACGCCCAACAGGCCGATCACCCGCCCGCGTGAGAGCAGCGGGGCGCACATCAGGCTCTCCAGCTGCTCGGCGGGCAGCGGCGTGCCGGGAATACGAATAGTGCGCGGGTCCAGCTCGGGCTGGTTGACCATCTCGGCTACGCTCGTCTTGGCGACATGCCCGATAATACCGCGCCCCACCACGATTGGCAGCGCCTTGATCGCCTCGACATACTGGCCCAGCACCACTACGGCCGGGAATGTGCCCGTCTCGGAGTCGCGCATATACAGGGCGATATCGCGGACGCGCAGCAGCTGCTTGGCCTGGGCAACGATCCGCTCCAACACCGGCTCCAGATCGACTGTCGTGGCGATATCATGGCCGATCTCGGCCAGTGCGGCCATCTCGCTGGCGCGCCGCCGGGCCTCTTCGTACAGCCGCGCGTTCTGGATGGCCACGCCCACATTGGCGGCGATGGTGGTGAGCAGGCGCAGGTCGGCTTCGCCGAACACGCCATCGCGCTCGATGTTTTG
The DNA here is from genome assembly GCA_035258585.1 of Roseiflexaceae bacterium. Classification (GTDB taxonomy): domain Bacteria; phylum Chloroflexota; class Chloroflexia; order Chloroflexales; family Roseiflexaceae; genus DATFXE01. Next base: position 10,469 of record DATFXE010000079.1, read on the forward strand.
CACACTGATCACGCCGATCGGCTCATCGCCGGCGATGATCGGCACACCCAGAAACGAGCGAGCCGGCGTGCCTAGCGGCTTGATCCCGGCCTCGGCGTGCTGCTGCAGCGCCGCGCGACCCAGCAGCAGCGGCTGGCGCGTCTGGATGATATGCGAGGCCAGCCCCTCGCCGAGCTTGATCGACGTACCACCGATCCGTCGCTCGGCATCCACCTCGTACGGAAAGTCGATCTGCCCCTTCGCGCGGTCATACAGCGCCACGTATACACTCTGGGCGGCGAAGATCTCGCGCATCGTATCACCGACCATCTCGATCAGCGCGCCTAGCTCCAGCTGGGCCGAGAGCGCCTGGCCGATCCGATTGATCGTCTCCAGCTCGGCCGCGCGCTGACGCTCGGCCTCAAACAGGCGCGCGTTGTCCAGCGCCACGCCCATGTTGGCTGTCAGCGTGGTCAGCAGGCGCACGTCGGCCTCGGGGAAATCATCCTGCTCGAAGCTCTGCAAGCTGACCACGCCGATGAGTTCCTCGCCGACGAAGATCGGCACGCCCAGCCAGGACTCGGCCGGCCGTCCATCGGTGAGCACACCCAGCGCGCGCTGCTGCTCGAAGGTGGTCAGCCGCAGCGGCTTGCGCGTGCTGATCACGATCGAGGTGAGCCCTTCGCCGAGCCTGGTCGGTTCGGGATACTCGCGCACGCCCTCTTCCACATAATAGGGAAAATAGATCCGGCCGGAGTTGCGATCGAAGAGCGCGATAAAGACCAGCGCCACGTCGAAGATCTGGCGCAGCTTGTCGCCGACCACATCGATGAACGACTGGAAGTCGTGCTGGGTCGCCAGCACCTGGCTGAGATCGTTGATCGTCTCCAGCTCGGCCGCGCGTTGGCGCTCGGCCTCGAACAGGCGCGTATTCTGGATGGCCACGCCCATACTGGCCGCCAGAGTCGTCAGCAGGCGCACGTCGGCCTCGCCGTAGGCGTGCTGCTGATAGCTCTGGACATCGAGGGTGCCGATCACCTCATCGCCGACGATGATCGGCACGCCCAGGAACGACTCAGTCACCGCCTCGTCGGGATCGTTGGGATCGCGATAGGTCTGAATCGCGCCATGCTCGCGGCCCTCCTGGTCGGTGCCGAGCAGCAGCGGCCGGCGGCTCTCGATCACCCGCGAGGTCAGCCCGCGCCCGAGCGGAAACGGCTGTTTGATGATACGGTGCCCGGCGTCGTACTGGTAGGGCGTGTGGATGAGGTTGGTGCGGCGATCGTACAGCCGGATGTCGATTGTCTCAGGGAGGAGGATCTCGCGAATCTTGTCGCCGACCAGGTCGATCACTCCCTGTAGCTCGAGCTGCTGCGCCAGCGCCTGGCCGATGCCATTAATGATCTCCAGCTCGGTCGCCCGCGCCGCCAGGCGCTGCTCGAGCTCGATTCTGGCCCGCCGCTCGTAATCGCACAGCCGTGTAACGGCGGCGAGCTGGCGAGGCATGTCGTTCATCTCCTGAGCCAGGCGGTCCATCTCGAGCAGATCCGCTTCCGCAGCGGCGACGCCTTGCCGGATATAGCAGTCCGCACGGGCGCTTAGCAATTCGTACTCAGTGAGCGGGTCGCCGGCTGCGCGATTGGCGCGCAACCGCGCCAGCGCCGTGCTGGTGCGAGCGATCACTGCTGCGTCGTCGTCGGCCGCGCGGTCGTCCGCCTGCGCCTCGACGAATGGCAGCGCCTGGGCTGATGCGAGCTTAGACATGGCGGAACCCCGCAAACACAGAGTCTACGCTCAGCGGTTGGGGATAGGTGGGATGCGCAGGAAAACGTCCAATCGCCAGTTCGAACATGCAACGGTGAACTATTCTAGCAGCAAACTCACTGCGCCGCTAGTGGGTCGTTTGCCATCTTTATCGGCATTTTGTCAGCCCGTAGTGCGTAATGCGTAACGTGTAGTGGATACTCCTACGCACTACGGGCCACCGAAATCGCGATGTGCAAATCAAGTGACGCATCAGCTTGAGCTTTACACACACCTACGTACCTAGGCCGGCTTGGAAAATACGTAACCAAATACCGTAATTTTCACGATGCACGCCAGCGCGCACTGCTGTAGAGTAGCGGCATGGCAGCCACACCAGACGATAAACCCAGCAGACACGGCGACGCACAAGCGGCCGAACGGACGAAAGGAACAAGCAATGCTTACCCCGACCATGAACAGCGTGCCACGGCAGGTCTTCACCTGGGCGCTCCGGCAAGAGACATGGCTCCATCGCAAGCTCCAGCAGGCGGCGCTGCGCACAGCGCGGGCGCAGGCGTTCGCGCGCTTCGCCGAAGAGCACCCGGTGTGGGCCGAGTCGTTGTTCGACGAGCACTTCCTCAGCCATGCCGCTGCGCCACTGATCGCCCGCGCAATCGAGCCGGCCAACCGCCCGACCGCATCTGAGCTGGCCGCCGCCTGGTTCGCCCAGTGCGCCGCGCCTGGCGCTACGGTACAAGACGCCAATTTGTCCGAAGTGACGGTAGCAGCATCGGCGTTCCTGCACTACCTCGACGCCGCGCTCCAGCCCTACCAGCCGATCACACGTTAGCGCGCTTGTACGCGCAGCGATTAGGGATTGGCGATTGGGAGTTGGGCGCCTGAATCTCCTCACCGCTACTCTCCAATCCCCAATACTTTGCTTGGAAATGCACTAGTGGTCAACCACACTGATTTTGCTGGGGAGGCTCGGAGGCCCCTCCGAGCCTCCCCAGGTGGGGGTGCAGGGGGCGGCCGGGTGCCCTCTGGGCTCGCCCCCTGCACCCCCACCCAGCAGAAACACTGTGGCAAGCCACTAGCGTAGCGCGCTGATCAAGAATCCGCAATAAGCGATAAAATAGATACGCGAGGGAAACCATGACGACGAATGGACTAACCAATCAGCTCGGCTATGGCAAGATCGTCTCCTGGATTCAATCGATCGTCGACTCGTTGTTCTCCAAAGCAGCCGACCAGGATGCAGAAAGCGCTGAGTGTTTGGAGTTCGCCACCACCCGCGCCACACAGCTCTTCGTTCAGGCGCTGCACGAGAATTCGAGCCTCGAATTGGATTGGCTGTGGTACGCCGCCAACATGACCCGCGACATCGAGCGACGCTACTGTCTCAAGCGCGCGCTCTATATCAACCCGGACAGCATGCTAGCCAAGAGCGCGCTGGCGAAGCTGCCGAAGCAGGCCGAGATGTCTGGCGAGATCGCGCCGCCGCCCAGCATGGCCAGCGCCGCGGCCTATGGCAATAGCACGAGCGATTGAGCTGCTTTTAGTGGAGGATAGACGCTAGACGATGGACGATAGACGACCGGCGTCTATCGTCCATCATCCCAAGAGGCAACCCAACGTTGACAGCCTATAGGTAGAACTACTCAGCCGAATCTTGCTTGCGCACGGAACGCCGGCCACGGCGTTGGCGTTTTATATATGGCCTGGCCACGCATCGCCGCTCGGCCAAAGAGATAGCACCCTTGCCCGACGATTATTGATGGGCAGGGTCTTCGCGATTCCTGTGCCGGGAATCGTTTATAACAGGATGGTAGATCACGCGCGTGAAGCAAGAAAGATCGAACGATGCACCAGCCCAACTTCCAACGTGCCCGAGCCTATGCCCTTCAGCGCTTGGAGCGCGAGCTGCCGGCCGCGCTGACCTACCACTCCCTGGGGCATACCCGTGACGACGTCGCGCCGGCGACCGTGCAGCTGGCGGCGATAGCCGGGATATACGGCGAGCAGCGCATGTTGCTGCATACGGCAGCGTACTACCACGATATCGGCTTCGTCATACAGCGCACCGACCATGAGGCCATCGGCGCGCAGATCGCCGCCGAGGCGCTGCCCAGCTTCGGCTATACGGCCCCCCAGATCGAGATCATCCACGATATGATCATGGCCACCAGGCTGCCCCAGTCGCCGCGCAACCTGCTCGAACAGCTCATAGCCGATGCCGACCTCGACGCGCTCGGCCGCAGCGATTTTCTCGCCCGCAATCAGGCGCTGCGCGACGAGCTGGCGGCCTACGGCGAGCGCTGGAATGACCTTGAGTGGTATCGCGAGCAGCTCGCCTTCCTGAGCTCACACCGCTATTGGACCGACGCAGCCCAGCGAGTGCGCGGCGAACAGAAGCGCCGCAACGTCGAGACGATCGTCGAGCTGATCGAACGATGCCAGGTGCATATATGATCGCCACACGATCCAGCCCTTGCATAGTTACCCCACGACTAGTATGATCAGTTACTGAAAAAAGAAAAACAAAAGAGGCGCTGGTCTTCCTGCTCTCGCAGCGCTTCGTGATCAGCGGCCCGCTGACGGGGCAAAGAGCGATAAACTGTTCGGGGCGCAGGCTTCAGGTCGCAGGATGCAGGCGCCAGCTTGCGACCTGCGATGTGTGTTTTGCGACATACAGCTTGCGACATGGAGGGATCAGCCATGGCCTCACTCGAGAACAATGTAGCGATCGTCACCGGCGCAGGGCAGGGCATCGGCGAAGCGATCGCGCTACGCTTTGGGCGTGAGGGGGCGCGTGTGGTACTGGGCGACATCAACGAGGCGCGCGGGCAGGCGATTGCCGCGGCGATCCGGGCTGGGGGCGGCGCGGCAGAGTTCGTACGTTGCGATGTCAGCCAGCCGGCCGAGGTGGACGGGTTGGTCGACCGAGCGATGGCCATGTTCGGCGGCGTAGATATCCTGGTCAACAACGCGGCGATCGCCATCTATCGCGACCTGCCGGACTACACGCCGGAGGAGTGGGACCAGGTGCTGGCGGTGAACCTGCGAGGGATTTTTCTGGCCTCGCGGCGCTGCATGCCGATTATGGCTGCGCGCGGTGGCGGCAGCATCGTGCATATCGCGTCGGTGCATGCACGCATTACCGCCACCGGCAACGCGCCCTACGTCGCCAGCAAGGGCGCGGTGGTGTCGCTGACGCGCGCGATGGCCCTGGAAGGCGCGCCACATAAGATTCGGGTGAACTGCATTCTGCCCGGCGCGATCGCCACGCCAATGCTACTGGAAAACTGGGGCGACGTGGCGCCCGAGCAGCACCCGCTGCTGCCGCGTATCCCGCTCGGCCGCTTCGGGGCGCCGGATGAGATCGCGCGGGTGGCGCAGTTCCTGGCATCGGACGAATCGTCGTACATGACCGGCAGCGATGTGCTGGTGGATGGCGGGATATCGGCGCATTTTACATAAGGTGCAGCAATGACGCAATCAGAACAACGGGTGGCGATCGTCACCGGCGCGGCCGGTGGTATCGGCGCAGCTACGGCGGCGGCGCT
>DATFXE010000080.1:0-2946 GCA_035258585.1 Roseiflexaceae bacterium
GCAGCAGACGCTGACGATCGATCTGCCGCCGGATCTGCCATCGGTCTGGGCCGATCGCGATCGGCTGGCGCAGATTCTGACCAACCTGATCAGCAACGCACACAAATATACCCACGATCAGGGCCATATTCGCATCCATGCCTATGTGGCCGCCGAGCGTGACACGTGGCGCCCCGCGCCCGACCCGGCCAAAGCTGCCTGGCTGGTCGTCTGCGTGGCCGACAACGGCATCGGGATCGCGCCAGAGCATCAAGAGCAGCTGTTCACGCGCTTCTATCGGGTCAACAACCCGGTAGCCCAGCGCGCCGGTGGCACTGGCCTGGGCCTCAGCATCACACGCTCGCTGGTAGAGTTGCACGGCGGTCGAATCTGGCTTCAGAGCGCGCCGGGCAGCGGATCGATCTTTTTCTTCAGCCTGCCCGCCCTGCCACCAGCGACGGCATGATAAGAAAGGAATAGCATTGGCACGCATCTTAATCGTCGAAGACGAAATAAATATCGTCAGGTTGATCAGCTTTCGCCTAGAGCGGTTAGGGCACACAATTAGCGCGGCCGCGAGCGGCGGCGCGGGTCTCGTCGCGGCCCGCCAGCTCAGCCCTGACCTGATCCTGCTCGACGTGATGATCCCCGAACTCAATGGCTTCCAGGTGCTCGAGCGGCTCAAGGCCGACCCCGCGACCGAGTCGATACCGGTACTGATGCTTACCGCCCGCGGCCACGAGCACGATATCGTCGCCGGCCTCGAGGGCGGCGCCGAGGACTACATCGTCAAGCCCTTCAGCTTCCCCGAGCTGATCGCGCGCGTCAGCACCGCTCTGGCACGGCACGGCCACTAGTGTGTCAGTTGTTTTGCCTATCGCCATTTACGAACCGCGGAACCGCAGAACCGCGCCTCACTGGTTCCGCGGTTCTGCGGTTCAACCGAATGGCGATGTCGAAACCAAACGACCCACTAGGTGTGCGCGTTCGACCTGTTCGTCCGCCTCTAACGACTGCCCTCCAAGGGATTGACGCCGCTCCCCCCTCATGCTATCCTGTGCCGGCCCAGCTACTGCCGCCTCCCCCAGCATCCTACCATTCCATAGCCACTACATCGTCGCTCCGCGGCACGCCGCCAGGTTTCGCCGGTCAGAGAGAGGAGCTATGCCATGACTCGCAAGTCAATCCTGGTCGCGCTGATCATGCTGCTGCTCAGCGCCAGCGGCGCGGCCGCCCGGCCGCTCGCTCGCCCCGCCGCCCGACCGACTGCCGGCCCGCAGGTCGCCGCCACGACAGCCTACGCCCAGGGCGGCTGCTTCGTCGCCGGCATGAACGGTGGAAGTGAGACACTCGTCGCCACTACTAATCGGACCCAGGCGGTGGCCACCCCAGCCACCGGCATCGGCGCATTCGTGCTCTCACCTAGCGACCCGCTGACGACCACGCGCAAGCTGACCTACAGTATCGCCTTTACCAACACACTCGGCCCCGAGACGGCCGCGCACATCCACAAGGGCGCGCCCGGCGTGGCCGGCCCGCCGATTATCACCTTGCCGGCTGGCAACCCCAAGCAGGGGACGGTTAGCCTCAGCGGGCAGAACGTCGCGGATTTGCTGGCGGGGCTGCTGTACGTAAATATTCATACCAGCGCCAACCCCAATGGCGAGATCCGCGGGCAGATCTTGCCCGGCGGCGGCTGCTTCGCAGCCAATATCTCAGGGGCAAGCGAGACCCCGCCGAATTTCAGCCCAGCGAAAGGCACTGGTGTGTTCCTGCTGGTTCCACCCGACCCGGTCACGACCACCCGCAAGCTGGTCTACGATATCGAGTTTTCCGGCTTGCTCGGACCCGAGTCGCAGGCGCACATCCATAAGGGCGCGCCCGGCGTCAGCGGCGACGTGGTAAAACCGCTGCCACTTGGCAGCCCCAAGCAGGGTGTTCTGGATATCGACGCGCAGACGGCAGCTGACCTGCTGGCCGGGCTGCTGTACGTCAACATCCACTCGCTGATCGTTGTCCCTGGCGAGATCCGCGGCCAGATCCTGCCATTCGGTGGCGGCTGCTACGCCGCGACGCTCTCCGGCAGCAGTGAGACCCCGCCAAACGCCAGCGCGGCTACCGGCCAGGGCACGTTCTTCCTCACCCCTTCGACACTCACAACAACGCTTAAGCTGACCTACTCGATCACATACACCAAAACGCTCACCGCGACAGCGGCGCACATCCACAAGGCACCTCCAGGTGTCGCGGGCGACATTGTGATCCCGCTGTCCACCAGCAACCCGATCTCTGGAACGACGACGCTGAACCAGCAGCAGGCAGCCGATCTCATATTTGGTCTATATTATGTCAACATCCACTCGGCAACGTTCACAAAGGGCGAGATTCGCGGCCAGATCGTGCAGAGCAAGTGTTTGATGATCTTCATGCCGATTAGTGCGAAATAAGCTGCTGGCCGCTGCATGAGCAGTGGGCAGGAGATTCATCCCGAACGTCGCAGGGTGAACGCGACCGGCCAAGGGACACGGTACACAACTGTGGTCGGTCTGGCGTTTGAATGCGCCTCGGCGCATTCAAACGCCAGACCAGCCAGCATGGTGCCATCAGGGATGTCTCATGAAAAGCTGCCTTGGAGGGCCACAGGCCTCCAAACCTCCTGCTGAGAATGCGACCACGTAGGTATAGAATTTAACACAACGCCAACACTCCACATACACTTTTCTGACGCCGCTCTGCTATGATTAGTGTAGTCCACAGAAGGAGAAGTGTATGTCATTTAATACCAATCGTTTTACGGAAAAATCAGTCGAGGCGATCAATGCTTCGCAGAACCTGGCCGAGCGCAACGGCAATAGCCAGGTCGAGCCCGAGCATTTGCTGCTGGCGCTGCTCGAGCAGGGCGACGGCGTGGTCCCGCAGCTGCTCAGCAAGATCAATGTCGCCCTCGGCGCGCTGGCCCAGCAGCTC
>DATFXE010000081.1:0-12953 GCA_035258585.1 Roseiflexaceae bacterium
ATCCATTCGTTTTGGCGGTATTCTGGCGGCAACGCCGCCAGAATACCGCCAAAACAGAGGGTTTACGGGGGCCTGCGGCCCCCGAGCCCCCACACGCAGGCAACTGCGTAACTCCTAATACTACCACAGAGAGGACTGATCTCCCATAGGCAAGGGTGGAGGCTGTTTTTAAGATATTCCTAACATATGCCGAGAAACCGATGCAGGAAGGTTCAGTTGCCGCCTGTTTTCGTCATCGGCGAATGACAATAATGTCTTCGCCCGCCTCTCGTCGACCACATCCTCAACTAAGGAGCGATTCGCCATGCACCCCAGCCGCTTCCCTCGGTCACTTCAGACACTCCTGACAATCGCGTTGTTGATCGTTACAGCCATCGTTCTGAGCGCCTGCGGCACCAGTACACCCGCTGCAAGCACCGCTGCCCCAAAAACCCCCGTCAGCATTCAGCTTGTCTGGACCCACGAGTACTCCTCGGCCAGTTTCTATGCCGCCGAGAAAAATGGTCACTTCGCCGCACAGAACCTTGATGTTCGGCTGGAGGCTGGCGGGTTTGGTCCCAATGGCTATATTGAGCCGACCGCCCAAGTCGTGAATGGCAAGGGGACTTCGGTGTCACTGGAGCTGCCAGTATTATCCAGGCTCGTGCAGACGGTAAGCCAGTGGTTGGCATCGCAACGATTCTCCAGCGCAGCCCCTTGGCGATCCTGTCACTCGCTCATACAAATTTCGAAGATCATTGGGAAACCAACCTGCTTCCTCGGCTAGGAGCCTTTCCCACGCGGTTTGTCGCCGCAGCAAATACTGGGCGAATCGATCGGCATTGCGCGACCAATAGCCAATCTCGAATATCGCCGTAGCAAGCACCGGATGATTCCATCAGTAGGCGTGGTGTTGTGCCAGCGCGTCAATCACGTGCTCGATCATGAGGTCGGAAGGCACGCCATTGACGATACTGATCTGCTGAGCGCGCGTGAGCGGCGGCGCATGGGTCTCCGAAAGGTCCTGGAACAGTAGGTATGAACTGCCGCTCGCCTGATCAGACGCCGCTGCATAGCAGGGAACAAGCCCGGGCCGTGGTGGCTGGAGCGCGGCAGCCACCTGGTAGAACTTGACCTCTTCCATGCCCGCCTCGATGGCCCAAGGCTCTTCGATGTTCTGCTTCAACACCATTCTCTGTGCGAGGCCGGGGATGGGATCGCCTGAATAGCGTAATCGTAGGCGCCGCGTGTGGGAGTTAAAGGCGCCGCTCGCCTCGCAGCTACCGCTAAGCACCTGGCCCGCGGCAAGCGCGCCCGTCTCGCTGAGCACAGTGGTAAGCCAGGCTGGAGTGATCGGATCAGGCACAGGAACGTACGCCGTCATAGAATCTTTCTCGAGCGCGCCTTAGCGTTTGCTTGTATCTCTGCCCTGTGCCTGCATCGCCTTCCGAAGCGCCGCGGCCAGTGGGTTGTCGTCATCATCCCCCGCGGCCGGCTCGTCGGTGGTGTAGGCATAGGAAGGCACAGCCGGCTCCTCGGGCTGCTCAACCGCCTCCGGATCCGCCTCATCTTCCTCGTCCCAGTTCAGATGCAGGTTCTCGGCGCCGGCCAGGGCGATGATATCTTCGACGCTGAAGCGAATCAGGTTGACGATCTCCGGGTCGGGGTCGCGCGCGTCGAGCGAGGTGGCCAGATGCACCCGCGGCAGCACCGCCAGCACCTCGTCGAGCGTTGGTGGCGGCACGGCTGGCGGGTCCTCGCCGGCCATCAGCTCGGCGACGTCGGCCGCGGTGGGAATGCCCGTGTCGACCAGCAGGATCGTGGTCTGGACACGCCGGAACAACATGCCCAGGATCGCGCGCGTGTCGTTCAGCTGTTGGGCGGCGCGGCGCACACTGGCGGCCTTCTGGCTGGCCTTGATCTCGAAAACCTCGATCCACTTCTGCTCGGAGAGCACCACGGCGTCCAGCTCGCGATACTTCTTGATCGCCGAGCGTCCGCGATGCTCCAGGTACTCGACGATCCGGCGATCCGAGAGGGTGTAGCGCTGAGCCAGCCAATCCCGCAGCGCCGCCTCGGCCTCGCCACCGAACAGCTCGCGCGGCAGCGGTGGGCGAGTGGCGCGCTGGTTGTCTTTGCCGATCATGATCTGCCGCACAAAGGCGCGATATTGTGCGTCGTTCGCGTCGATCAGCCGCGGGCGCGAGAATCGTGGTGCCACAAAACCCTCCAGATTGCAGATTGTAGATTGCAGATTGTAGATTGGCCGATCTAATCTGCAATCTGCAATCTGCAATGTATTACCAGGCGTACGCTTCAGGCGCCTCGCCGCCGGGGCCAGGCCAGATCTGGTCGAGGCGCTGCAGCTGTTCGTCCGATAGCTTGATCTCGAGCGTGCGCAGGCTGCCGGTCAACTGATCAAGCGTGCGCGGGCCGATGATCGGCGCGGTGACGACTGGGTTGCTTAGCAGCCAGGCCAGCGCCACATCGGCGGGCTGCTCGCCCAGCTCGGCGCAGAAACGTTGGTAGGCCTCCAGCTTGGCGCGGTTCCTTTCGATAGTTTGCTGCATGCGCTCGTCGGCTCGCCGGCCATCGCTGGCCTTCTGGAGCGCGCCGCCGAGCAAGCCGCCGGCCAGCGGGCTCCAGGGGATTAGCCCGAGGCCGAAGGCGCGGCAGGACGGGATGACCTCAAGCTCGATCGTGCGGGCGTTCAGGTTGTACAGGCTCTGCTCGGAGACCAAGCCCAGGAAGTTGCGGCTGGCGGCGATGCAGTTGGCCTGAGCGATCTGCCAGCCGGCGAAGTTGCTGCTGCCGATGTACAGCACTTTTCCCTCGCGCACCAGCTGCTCCATCGCCTGCCAGATCTCCTCCCATGGCGTGCTGCGCTCGATATGGTGCATCTGGTACAGGTCGATATGGTCGGTCTGGAGCCGCCGCAGGCTGTCCTCGCAGGCCCGTCGGATATGGTAGGCCGAGAGGCCGCGATCGTTCGGGCCATCGCCCATGGGGCCATACACCTTTGTGGCCAGCACGATCCGCTCGCGCCGGCCGCCCTGCGCCAGCCAGCGCCCGATGATCTGCTCGGTCGTGCCGACCCCCACCCGCCCGCCATAGCGGTTGGCTGTGTCGAAGAAGTTGATCCCCAGCTCCAGCGCCTTATCCATGATCGCAAAGCTGTCGGCTTCGCTGGTCTGCGGGCCAAAGTTCATGGTGCCCAGGCATAGCCGGCTGGCCTTCAGGCCGCTTCGCCCGAGATGCGTGTACTGCATAACCGTGCTCCTCCTCTCTTACCTATTGCAATGCAGATTGTACCACTTCTTCGGGGCTGATCGCGTCGCACACCCGCATACACGGTTCAGCTGCTCACGCTGCTGTAGTGTCGCACGGCATAATTCCAGAACAGCTGCTGGGAGACGACATCCAGCCCGATCGTCGGCAGATCCTAGGTGAGCATGCTCTTCTGGCTCATCACGAGCGAGATCTGGCGCAGAAATGCCGCCTCGCGAGGCGCGGGCGTATGGCCCAGCACGTCGGCGCGCCCGCCGTCGGGGTACAGCAGCTCGCAGAGCATCTTCAGCGTGGTCGTCTTGCCGGCGCCGTTGGGGCCGAGGAAGCCGACGATCTCGCCGGGCTCGATCTGGAAGCTGATCTGATCGACCGCCCGCGTCTCAAGCATCTGGCGGCGCAGCAGGCCTGCGATCGACCCACGCAGGCCAGGCGCCTTGCGGTGGTAGGGGTAGGTTTTCGAGAGGTTGGCGACAGTGATTGCCGGCATCTAGTTGCTTTCAATCGATCTGCTCAACAAGCTGGTCAATGTGCGATCGACGGGCGAGCCGCCGGCAAGCACACCCCAGAAGTAGCCAGAGAGCTCGTCGCGGCGAAGGTGGCTGCTACGATCGCGGATAGGCGAAGCCTCCTAACGATCGGATATCATAGCCTGTGCCGTCGAGCTTGCGCACTAACGCTTCGTCCGCGGTGATGAAAGGCACAGACAGGCGATGTGCCAGCGCCACATAGCACGCATCGTAGGCGCTGATCTCATTCGCCAGCGCGATCGGCAGCGCATCGCCGATCAGATCGGCGGTTGAAACGCTGTGCAAGGCTAACGTGCGTAGATCGGCAACATCCTCTCGGGCGTTCTCAGCTGGGTAGCCAAAGCGGCGGATGTGCTTCCAGAGAATATTGGCACATTCGACAAACAAGAGATCAGGCACATAGAAGCGCGCCGGCGGGTCTTTCGCGAGCCCATCGAAAAGAATATCAGCCCGATCCGAAAGCGGTTCGATCACAAACAGCTTGATCGCCACGCTCGCGTCGATCACACACTCCAACGCTGGCTCGCTCATCGCTCGCGGTCCTCGCGCAGCAGCGCCACGCTGTCGGGGGCGCCCGAATCGATGGGGCGGTAGAAGCGCCGGCGGCGAATTCCCTCTAGAATGCGCGCCTGCGGCCTATCGGCCTGATCGAGCGCGGCCCGCAGCAGATTGATAACCTCGGCGCTAATCGAGCGCTGCTCAAGCTCTGCGCGACGTTGGATCTGCTCGTATAAGTCCTGTGGAACATTTCGAACATGCAGAATGGGCATACCAGCACCTGCTTTCTTGCAGATCGATATTGTAGTATGTCTGGTTGCATTATGCAACCAAACTATTTGTTTCCATTGGCTACATCTGTGCGTGGTGGGGATGTTTCGGTCTTAATCCCCTTGCGGCGCAGAAAGTTGAGCGTCTCCAGGGCCATGGCCTTCAGCAGCGCAGCCTCGCGCGCGTCCGGCTCGGCGCGGTGGATGATTGCGCGCAGGCCGCGCATGATCGCCGTATTGCTGGTGGTCTTAAAGAATTCGATGCCCCAGAGCGCGCGCTCGGCCGCCTCGAACAGCGCTTCGAGCTGCGTAGCATCGGCGGGCTGCGCCGATCGTGGGGCCGGCGATACCGTCTGCTCCCTGATCAGCCATAGCTCATAGGCCACGATCAACACCGCCTGGGCCAGGTTGAGCGATCGATAGGCTGGATCGGTCGGAATGCGCAGCACGCAGTGGCAGCGGTCCAGTTCCTCCGCGGTCAAGCCGTTGTCCTCCGAGCCGAACAGCAACGCCAGCGGTCCGTATGCGGCGCGCGAGAGCAGCTCGGGCGCGGCCTCGCGCGGCGTGGCACGCCAGACTGCCAGCTCGCGCGGGCGCGCCGTCGTGCCGGCCACATAGACCGCGTCGGCCAGGGCTTCGTCCAGGCTGGCGTGCAGCGTCGTGGCGGCCAGCACATCCGCGCTGCGGTGCGCGATACCTTCGATGTCGGAAGGATCGTACTGGGCCGGCTGCACCAGCCGCAGGCGGCTGAGGCCCATGTTCTTCATCGCGCGGATCGCTCCGGCAATATTGACCAGCTTCTGCGGCCGGCACAGCACCACCACGATGTTGTCGAGTCGATTTGCCATCGTCATGTGTTTCCAAAGGGGTTGGCGAGCCGCCCCTTTGTATCATCATCCAGGCGTACGCGCAAGTGGAGAATGATCAAAGAAATATGTGCAGCATTGACAGGACAATAGACGACAGATGATAGACGATATTACAGCCGTCCATCGTCCATCGTCTGTGGTCAAATGCGGAACATTTCGCGATAGCCTGTACTAAGCGCAGCCTATCACGCGAGCGATTGGGGTGAAGCGAAGAGGCGATGATTCCGTCTCCTCGCCTCCCGCCTCCCCGGATCGAAGTTGCCACAATCTCTACTGAAAAGTTCTGGCAGGCGGGCGTAGACTCCAGCGTTTCGCCATGCTACAATCGTAGACAGCTCACTGTGGGATGCCTCCGAATGCGATGCGAGCAGTCAAATGATTGAGTTGCGTCCCGATCATGTCACTCCACAGCTACGCTGGCTGTTCGATCCACGCCTGCCGGCCGGCTTCCGCTGTTTTGCCGTTTTCCAAGGCGCTGATGACTGATAACTCGCGACTATCCTGAGCGAGTAATAGGACTACAAGGAGGTAGCCCAATGTCACTCGAGCGAAACCTGGGCATGGACCTGGTGCGCTGCACCGAGGCAGCCGCACTGCGCGCCGCGCGTCTGATGGGTCGCGGGGATAAGATCGCCGCCGATCAGGCAGCCGTCGACGCGATGCGCTTGATCCTCGACAGCGTGCCGATGGATGGCGTGATCGTGATCGGCGAGGGCGAGAAGGACGAGGCGCCGATGCTCTACACCGGCGAGCGTGTTGGCACCGGCGAGCCGCCCGAGGTGGACGTGGCGGTCGACCCGGTTGAGGGCACGACGCTGCTGGCCGAAGGCATGCCGGGGGCGATCGCAGTGGTCGCGCTGGCCGAGCGCGGCTCACTGTACAACTGGTCGGGTCTGGCGTACATGGACAAACTTGCGGTGGGCGAGGCGGCGCGCGGCGCGATCGACATTGACGCACCTGTGGCCGACAATATCAAGAGTGTTGCCAAAGCGCTCAAGAAGCAGCCGGAAGATATCACCGTGGTCGTGCTCGACCGGCCGCGTCACAAAGAGCTCATCCGCCAGATTCGCGAGACCGGCGCCCGGATCAAGATGATCCTGCATGGTGATGTCTCAGCTGGCGTGATGACGGCGATCGATGACCCGCCCGCCGACATACTGATGGGGATCGGCGGCGCTCCCGAGGCAGTGATCACCGCCTGCGCCCTGAAATGCGTGGGGGGCGAGATTCAGTGCAAGCTGTGGCCCCGCAACGACGACGAGCGTGCGCTGGTGCAGGCCAAGCAGCTCGATCTATCCAAGGTCTATCACACCAACGATCTGGTGGGCGGCGAGAACGTGTTTTTCGCTGCCACCGGCATTACCGAAGGTGAATTCCTGACCGGCGTGCGCTACTATGGCGGCGGCGCCCGCACCCAATCGGTGGTGATGCGGCTGGCCTCGGGCACGGTACGCTATATCGAGAGCCGCCACCGCTGGGATAAGCTGATGCGGATCTCCAACCTGCAATACGCCGGGCGGGCGAACGGCGGGGCGGCGGAGTAGGGGAGTAGGGGAGTAGGCGAGAAAGTCTACCCCTACTCCCCTATCACACTACTCCGGCTCAGAGCACCCCAACCAGGCTATGATCCCCCAGTACAAGGCGGTAGGCGCGCGGCTTCAGCGGCGAGCGGGTGATCTCGACATACCGGCCGATCAGGCTATCCTCCAGGCGATGCGGCAGGTCGCGGATTACCCCGTGCTCCAACACGATCGAGTGCTCGACCTCGCTACTCTCGATCACACAGTGGTGGTAGATCGAGGTGAATGGGCCGACGTAGCTATTGACGATCCGGGTGTGCTCGCCAATAATGGCCGGGCCGCGGATGGTGCTATTGATGATCTCAGCGCCTTTCTCGACAATCACCTTGCCAATCAACTGCGAGTCACGGTCGACGTACCCTTCCACCAGCGCCGGCAGCTCTTCCAGGATCAGGCGGTTCGCCTCCAGCATATCGTCCTTCTTGCCGGTGTCGATCCACCAGCCCTCGTGGACGTACGGGAACACCTGCCAGCCATGCTCGACCAGCCACTGGATCGCATCGGTGATCTCCAGTTCGCCGCGCCATGAAGGCTTGATCGACTCGACCGCCTGCCAGACGCTTGAGTCGAACATATAGATCCCAACCAGTGCCAGATCGGATCGCGGCGTGCGCGGCTTCTCAGTCAGCCGTACGATCCGTCCCTGCTCGTCTAGCTCGGCCACGCCGTATTGTTGGGGGTTGGGCACGCGAGTAAGGACGATCTGAGCGTTGTAGCTACTGCGGCCGAACTGCTCGATCAGCGCTGAGATGCCGCCCTGGATGCAGTTATCGCCAAGGAACATCACAAAGCGGTCGTCGCCGATAAAGTCGCGCGAGATCTTGACGGCATGAGCCAGGCCGGCTGGAGTATCCTGGGGAATATACTCGATCCGCACCCCCCAGCGCTTGCCATCGCCGACGGCAGCACGCACCTCGGGGCCGGTGTCGCCGATCACGATCCCGATCTCGTCGATCCCCGCGTCGCGGATGGCTTCGATCACCCGAAACAGCACCGGCTTATTGGCCACGGGCACAAGCTGCTTGGCGCTGGTATAGGTGATCGGACGCAATCGCGTGCCCTTGCCGCCGCTGAGAACCAGTCCTTTCATCGCCTTTGTATCCTTCCACGAGGTGTGTTGATTGCGTTGCTGCTATCGCAAGCGACAGATTATAGCACGCTTCGTCACGATTACTTCAGGACATCATTTCGGAATGACAGCGATGGCTGACGCTCGCCTGGTACATGAGTCATCGCGAATTATACAATCGGATGTTTTAGCATTGTGATGCAGCAAGTCTCGTATCGTTGCGGATGCAGTTTTCCAATCTGCTGCTCGCACGTGGTCGCTGGGGCCGCGCAGCGGCCCCAGCGACCACGTGCGAGCACTTTATTTTGTGGCTGGGAGGGCGTGGGAATGCGCTGCGGCGCATTCCCACGCCCTCCCAGCCACCGGGTTAAAAACGGGATGGCTCATGTACTCCACCAACAAAGCCAAACCAAAGGGCCGACGGAAGATTCCATCGGCCCTTTCGTTAGCTTCTCGCGTCAGGTGTGTCTAGCGGTTCGGGCGGATGCCGCCGTAGTAGTGCGTGACCCAGTAGCTATCGTAGACGTTCGAGACCTGCACGCCGTAGCGCGGCGTCATGGCGTGGACGACGCGCCCGCCGCCGATGTACAGCGCCACATGGCTGATCCCGCGGTGCCCGCCGGTGCCCCTGAAGAACACCAAGTCGCCGGGCCTCAGGTTGTCCATCGAGCCGACTGAGGCGCCATAGGCGGTGTTGAACTGCGCGGCGGCATTGTGTGGCAGATTTATGCCGAATCTGCTGTAGACGTAGCTGGTCAGGCCGCTGCAATCGAAGCCGCGCGGGCCGGTGCCGCCGTAGGCATAGCGCGAGCCGACGAACTGCCTGGCATAGTTGGCCACATCGCCACTGGCCGGGATATTGGCCAGGTTGGCGCTGGCGCCAGGCCCGCCGCCGCGCACGCGGGCCACCACCGGCAGCGCGGGGAAATCCTTGCTGAGCGGCAGGCGCCGCGCAACGCGCTCGGTAACGTTCAGCAGGTCGTTGAAGATCCAGGCTTTGGTGCCATTATCCAGCTTGATCTGGAACCAGTCGTTGTACTTGCCGACCAAATCGACCCGCGTGCCGCCGTTGATGCCGCCGATCTTAGCGTACTTCGAGTCCGGGCCTTTGCGCAGGTTTACCAGATCTTCGGCGATCGTGCCTATGAGCGCCGGGTTCGGGTCGGGCACCGACTCGGCCACCAGCAGCCGCTCGTTGATGCCAGGGCCGATCGAGAGAAATTCGCCCTTGACCCAGCCATCGGCGCCGCCGGGGATGCCGACATGGAACCACTCCTGGTAGCGCTCGAGCAGGTCGAGCTGCGCGCCAGCCTGCAGCTTCGACATTGCGATGTAGTTGGTGCCGGGGCCGTCGCGCAGCAACAAGCCATCCTCGGCGACTGTACCAACCTTCGGCGGCGGCGGCAGAGCGATCTGCTCGGCCGGCACCTCGAGCAGCTGGTCGGCTCCGCCGTCGGGCAGGTTCAGTAGCTCGGCCGCGACCCAGTAGATTGGCTTGTTGGCGCTCTCACGCACCTGAAACCAGTTGCCGTCGTGATCGCGACCGATCACCTGCACCGGCGTTTCGGCCGACATGTGCCCGACCTCGTCGTACGCGGTGCCCGGGCCATTGCGGAGGTTGATCCGCTCGCCGGCGATCGTCGCATCGAGGACGACCGGCGCCAGCGCCTCGCTACGCGAGACCAACGACAGCGGAACCGGAATATCGCCATTATCATCGAGCGGGGCGTCGCCCACGATCCCCTCCGCGTTCAGGTCCAGCGGCGCGATCGGCGCGATGATGTCGCTGTCGCTGCTTGGCGCCGCTGGCTGGCTGATGGCGACTGGCTTGCTGAAGTCGAATTGGCTCAGCAGGACAGCTATCGGTAGAATTAGGGCGACGATCGCATGGAGCAGAAATCGTGCAGGAAGCTGGGTCAGGGAGCGGGTGGGGGAGCCAAGCGTAGTACCTACGTGTTGCCACTGGGCCGTCAGCGAGCGTGAGTGCCGACAGTGACGTCGGTGATGTCGGTTTGCACGCTGCTGTAGCACATCCAGATCGCGTGGATCAGATGACGGCATGGGCAGACGACTCTGCTCGATCATGGAGCAACTCCTCACTCTTGGGCCTTCGGCACAACCTGGCCGCAGATTGGCGTCCGCACGTGGACGAGAACTGCAAATGCTGATTCGCTTGTGAAGGCCTAACAACTGGGATTGCGCGCGAGTTTAGCATAGGTCGTTAAAATTTGCAAACCATCAGCAGTGTATCAGGATGGCTTCATTGCGAAACTCGCACTTCGGCGTCACAATGGCACAGGCAGCCTATACACGGGCTGCTGTACACAAGGTGCTGGGCGCTCAGGCGGCTCTCGGACGATGACATTTTCGTCATGTTCGGCGGGCCGGTCCTGATTCGCTACCGGGCTATAGCCGCTTGGCGTGCTGTTTGCGTCCGTGCCGCCCGGCCATTATTGGTAAAACTACAGTAACCATAACACATGCGCCGGATAGTAGCTATCCTAATTTATTTTTCGATATTTGTCAATACCCCTTATCATTTCCTATTGTAATGGCCCAAAACTAGATCTAGTGTAAGTAGTAGAGGCAAAAAATAGTGTCGATTTTGTTTACAAAATCGACACCAAGTTGATGATTAGTCGTAAATAATTGAAAAAAAGTTATGGGCCGATCAGTTTGTGTACCAGAGCCCCGATCGCGCCTGGAGCGGCTACTTCGGCCCAGCGATCATCGCCAATGCCGAACGAAATGTTATCCTCATCGAGTAGGTATCGCTCGACGCGACCGGGGCTAAAATCACGCAGCGCCCAAGCCAAGCCGATCATGCGATCTTCCGGCATGTCGGTATGGACATAACCGCGCAGCGCGGCGGTGATATCCTCCAGGCTTTTGAGGCTCTGGAGCGCGTTCTGCTGGCGGATGCGGTCGAACGCGGCCACCACCACGGCCTGCTGGCGGCGTATGCGCGCGAAATCGCTGTCGGGATGCCGGATGCGGCTGTACATCAGCGCTGTGGCGCCGTCCATCTGCTGCGGTCCGGGCAGGAAATGCGCGACAGTGTAGCCGTAGTCCATGGTTGGAAACTCGTCGTCGTACAGTTCCTTTGGCACATCTACAGTCACGCCGCCCAACGCATCGATCGCCCCGATGAAGCCCTGGAAATTGATCTGTACCGTGTAATCGATCGGAATGCCGAGCAGGTTGCTGACGGTCTTCCGCGCAAGCCCCAAGCCGCCCTCGGGAGCGTTGTACATAATTCCCCACACATGGGCCGCGTTGATACGTGACTGACCGTAGCCGGGAATATCGACCCACAAGTCGCGCGGGAGCGACAGTAGCGCCACTCGGCCTCTGCGTGGGTCGATCCGGGCGATAATGATCGCGTCGGTGCGCGATGGAGCAGTTTCGCCCGGCCGCTCGTCGGTGCCGAGCAGCAGCACGGTGACAGGGCCGCCAGCTGGTGGCGGGGCTGGCGTGGCGGTGACCGGTGGAACGGTCGGCAGCGGCGTCGCGCTCGGCCGCGACAGTGTCGCGGTTGGCGGCGGCTGGGTTGGCGCGGGCGCAACGGTCGGCTCAATTGGCAAAGTCGGCGCGGGCGCGGCAATCGCGGCCGGCTGCTCGGTCGCAGCGCTCGCGGTGGCTACAATCATAGCCTGGACATTGCGATGGATGTTGAAGAGCGATAGCGCCGCGCTGCCGACGATGATCACCACGGCCAGCACAATCGCCGCCAGCAGCCCCACGCTGCCATACCAGAGCGCCCGGCTGAGCGATTCGCGCCAGGAGCGGCTAGTGGCGACCGCAGCTCGCGCCGGTTCGATTGGCAGTGGCGCGGCCGGCTGGCGTGCGGTTTGATCGGCCGCCAGCAGACTAGACAGCAGCTGATCGTCGACGCTGGTGCGATAGGCCCGACAATCGGCGCAGCTGGCCAGGTGAAAGCCCAACGCGGCACGCTCGGGCGAGGATGAGCCGGGCCTCAGGCCCTGTGCCAGGAGACGGCGCGCCTCGCGACAGTTCATATGGTCGATCCTTAATAGAGGCTAGAATGAGATTTTACAGTGATGGTATCGGCGCTCTGACACATGACACACCGCTCTGCGCGTATTCTAGCACATGCGTCAATAGGGCCGCAGTGCTACCCATATGCTTCGTAAAGAGTTTGAGCTAATAAATGCATGGGTTTTTTGCCAGGCACGCTGAGGCCTTGAAAAGGTTAGGCCTACTCATGAGGCTCCCTTATCCTGAGAGGAATAATATCGCATTGACATGGGCCTTCTTCTAGGTTAGGATGTGCATTGCGGTATTTTGAGACTCTATATTTCTGGAGGATCTCATGGGCGAGCGGGATGGGCAGGATGACCGAATCGCGGCGATCGATCGAATCTTCCGCGAGCTGACATGGCACGGGCAGAAGCACGCGATTCACACGCTGACGCGCCCGGAGATCGGCTTAACCATGCCGCAGATGATCACGTTGCTGGCGATCCACGATAGCGGTTCCTGCCGCATGGGTACGCTGGCGGATGCCACGCAACAGTCGGGTGGCACGCTGACGGGGATCGTCGATCGGCTGATCGACGACGGCCTGGTCGAACGTGTTCGCAGCGTCAACGACCGGCGGGTGATCGAGGTGACGCTGACGGCCGAAGGCCAGGCGCGCGTGCGCCAGGTGCTCGACGCGCGCTACCTTGATATGGAACGGATTCTCGCACAGTTCGACGATCGGCGGCTTGCCCAGTTCGAGCAGTTGCTGGAGCAGTTTCTGCACGGCGTGCGGGGCGAACTGCCGCGCGAAGAAGATCCGACGCGTGAGATCGAAGCCTGATCGTGCTTATGGGATGGTTTCGTCGCCGATCACCGTAACGCCGAAGTAC
>DATFXE010000082.1:0-5947 GCA_035258585.1 Roseiflexaceae bacterium
AAACCCCCACCCCGCAAACCGACTGTAAAGTGAGAACCGTCTGTGCGAAACCTTGTCTCAGCGCGGCTGCGGGCAACTAGGTGACAGATTTAGTCTGATACGACCTGTGGAACGGATCTTGCGTTATTTACTGGTTCGCAAGCCGTGATCGTGCAGGCCCAACCTGAAGTGGCTGTTAGGAGATGCAGAATGACAGCAACCGTGCAAGAAAGGGCCCGCGTTTTTGTGGTGCTCAATCCGATGGCGGGCAACTGCACGGCCGATGATGTACGCCAGGCACTGGAGCGGCATCTGGGCGAGCAGGTAGGCATTAACATATTTGAGACGACCGGCGAAGAGGAGTTGGTCGCGGTCGTTCGCGCACAGCTGTCTCAGGCTCCCGCTATAGTCGTCGCGGCCGGCGGCGATGGCACCGTCTCGGAAGCGGCCGAGGCGCTGGTCGGCACACACATACCGCTGGGCATTATTCCTGTCGGCACGGCCAATGTCTTCGCGCGCGAGCTAGGTATCCCGCTGGATCTGGAAGGAGCCTGCGCGCTGCTGCACAGCCAGGATGCGCTCACCAGCGTCGACGCGATGAGGGTTGGCGATAAGTATTTTGTGCTCCAGATCGGTATCGGTATCGACTCGCTCATGATCCGCGACACCGATCGCCAGGCCAAACGTCGATTCGGCCGCGCAGCGTATCTGTGGACCGCGTTCGCACGGCTGATCGGCTATCAGCCAGTGCGCTTCAGTATCCTGGTGGATGGCAAGCGCACCCGCCCGCGGGCCTCGCAAGTGCTGGTAGCCAACGGCAGCGTGCTAGGCGTTCCGCCCTTTCGCTGGGGGCCGCACATCCGTCCGAACGATGGCAAGGTCGACGTGTGCATTGTGAGCGCTCGCACTGCACTCGACTACGTTGGTCTGGTCTGGCATACGATTCTGGGCCAGCAGCGCCGCGACCGGAACATACGCTATTTGACGGCTACGCGCAGCATCACGATCAGCGCCGATCAGCCGCTGCCTATTCAGGCCGACGGCGAGATCATTGGCGAGACGCCGATACAGATCGAGGTCGTGCCTAATGCGCTCAGCGTGATTGTGCCGGCGCTACAGCAGGAACAGCCGCGCCATCAGCCCGAAGCCAAGCTTGTGCATGCCTAGTGCGCGTGAACGCGCAGGTGTTGGGTACTGGGTATCAGGTAGGCTGCATTCTTACTGATCCGTACATAGACACGGAATATTTTTCTGGGGAGGTCTGGAGGGGCCCGGGTACCCTCTGGGTGCCCCCTCCAGACCTCCCCAGAGGTGGGTGCGGGGGCGACGCCCAGAGGGCACCCGGCCGCCCCCGCACCCCACCAAATATGCCAAATCAATGCACATATCAGTAGTTTGGAGGCACACTCGATGTCATCATCCGATAACACGCCCCGTCCTGCCGAGAATGATTCGGCCAGCGGCCCGCCCTCCGAGGCTGTACGGCCTCCGTGGGTCGAGCCATCTCCCGAGGCCAAAGCGGCGGCAGAGCCGGCCAAGGAGGCGGTCAAAACGGCGCTGCAGGAGATCAAGACGCCCGAGCAGGCCGAGCAGGTGGCCGCAGAGGTAGTTGCAGCGGCCAGCGGCACGACCGAAAAGGAGCTGCGCGAGCATGGCGCCGGGGCGCCCGATCCAGCTCAAGCCATCCAGGCCGCCGCCAGCACGCCGGGCAGCGAAAAGGCGCCCGTGACCCTGGTCGAGGCCGCTAAGCAGGTGGCCGGCAGCTCCGGCGAGACGCGCGAGGCGCTGGAGCAGGCGCTCCAGGAAGTGACTAACCCGGAGCAGCGCGGCGCAACTGAGGCTGAGACCCAGGAGCCGCTCGACATGCTGCGCACGGCGATCCTCAAGCAGATGAAGCCGTACCAGGCGATCGACGCGCAACTGTTTCTGGTCGTGAACCATATACCGCACACGCCGCTGACAAACTGGCTGATGTATTTCGTGACCACGATCATGACCGGCGGCTTCGGCTGGGTGCTGGGCCTGCTGATCATGGCGCTGTTCAATCGCAAGCGCGGCCGCCAGGCCTTGCTGCAGATCATCCCGCCGCTGTGGTTTGCCACCATGACGGTCGAGTACCCGATCAAGTACTATTTCCGGCGGCGCCGCCCGTTTGTGGATGTAGTGCAGGCCATTGCTGTCGGCAGAAAACCGGGCACCTATTCATTTCCGTCGGGTCATTCGGCCGCGGCGTTCGCGGGAGCCTGGCTGCTCAGCCGGCACTACCCGCGGCTCACATCGCTGTGGTATGCGATCGCCAGCCTGGTTGGCTTCTCGCGAATCTATCTCGGCGCGCACTATCCCGGCGATGTGCTCAGCGGCGCGCTATCCGGCACGGCGATTGCCGAGGCGACGCGCTGGGTGATCGACAAGGGCGACGACGTGACCGAATAAAGAGCCTGGTATCATTGGACGCGGACGAACACGGATAGATCGAGCGTATTCGCGTTCGTCCGCGTTCGTCCGTGTCCTACCGATATGTGTATTGATTTGGCATATTTGGTGGGGGTGTGGGGGCGGCTGCGTACCCTCTGGGTGCCCCCTCCAGACCTCCCCAGAAAGAATATTCCGTGTCTATGTACGGATCAGTAAGTGATTTCAACGCCAATAGTGACGGCACAGGCGCGAATTGACCAAAAGGCAACGATCACATAGCATGTAAACTACACTTGCGCCCCAGATCGCGCCAAGGCTTGCCTGCGCGACGACGCCTTTCTTGTCGCCGACGATGGACAGACGAATGAGAGGGCCCAATGTTGAGAGATTGCACCTCAGCCATCCCGACGATGGAGTTCCACGTCGCCCGCGATGCGCGCGATCGCTATCGCTTTGACGACTCGCTGTATGCGCTCAGCGGCAATGTCATCCTGGCCAACTTCCATGCCGCGCGCGTCTTCGCCCAGCGCATGAATCAGAAGCGCGATCTGGTGAACTACCCCGAGCAGGCGGTCAAGGCCTCGCAGGTCAACGCGATGGGCCTGATCCACGAGCTGACCCACTATTTATTCCGCCTGTATCGCGAGCAGCACAACCCGCAACTCCTGCAACAGACCCTCGAATCGTTGAATGGCCAGCTCGGCCCACAAGCCGTGGACGCGGCGCTGCTGAAGTTTGCCGACGAGTTTCCGCCCCTGGCGGTCTACCGGCGCCAGCGTAGCGCCGAGGATTACCTGGCAGGAGAGACCGACGGCATGCCCAACCGCGAGATCGTGCTCGAAGAAATGCTGATGCTCTGGCTGGAAAATGTGAATCCGGCCTTTTCGCCTTTCCAGGAATTGTTCGACGATGGCCGGCTGGAGAAGGAGACCAGCTACCCGTCGCTGATCTCTTCCATGTACAGCTTCTTCGGCAGCGTGGCCGGGGCCGATGCGGCCGGCGCGGCGGGCGGAATAGCTGGGCTGTTTGCGCGCCAGAATGCGATCGATGTCCTGCGAGCGCCGGCCATGGCCGCGCCCCACTCGCTCGAGGCGCAGCTTGAGTTCATCCGCGAGCGCTGGGGCCTATCGCTCGGCAAATATTTCTACCGGCTGCTGGGCGGCCTGGATCTGATCAGGGAAGAGAACAAGCCGGTCTTCTTCGGGCCTGGCCCGGTCGAGGTGCCGATCTATAGCTTTGCCGGCCTGGAGGTCGAGCCGGAGCGATTCACGCCCGACCGTGAGTGGATGCCGCGGCTGGTGCTGATCGCCAAAAACGCCTACGTCTGGCTGGAGCAGCTTTCGCGCGCCTATGGCCGGTCGATCGCCACGCTCGACCAGGTGCCCGACGAGGAGCTGGACAAGCTGGCGCGCTGGGGCATCACCGGCTTGTGGCTGATCGGATTGTGGGAGCGCAGCGCCGCCTCGCAGCGCGTGAAGCAGATGATGGGCAATCCCGACGCGGTAGCCTCGGCCTACTCGCTGTTCGACTACCAGATCGCGGCCAAGCTCGGCGGCGAGGCGGCCTGCAGTGACCTGCGCGCGCGCGCGTGGCAGCGCGGCATCCGGTTGGCCAGCGACATGGTGCCCAATCATGTCGGTATCGACGGCCGCTGGGTGATCGAGCACCCGGACTGGTTCATCTCGGTCGATCATCCCCCTTACCCAGCGTACTCATTCAACGGGCCGAATCTGTCGTGGAATCCCGGCGTGGGCATCTACATCGAGGATCATTACTACGATCGCAGTGACGCGGCGGTGGCGTTCAAACGCGTCGAGCACTCAAACGGCAGCGCGCGCTACATCTACCACGGCAACGACGGCACCAGCATGCCCTGGAACGATACCGCCCAACTCAACTATCTCAGCGCCGAGGTGCGCGAGGCGGTGATCCAGACCATCCTGCATGTCGCGCGCCAGTTTCCGGTGATCCGCTTCGACGCGGCAATGACGCTGGCCAAGAAACATGTCGAGCGGCTGTGGTTCCCCGAGCCAGGCAGCGGCGGGGCCATCCCGTCGCGATCCGAGTACGCCATGACCAAAGCCGAGTTCGACGCGCTGATGCCCAACGAGTTCTGGCGTGAGGTGGTCGATCGTGTGGCGGTCGAGGCGCCAGATACCCTGCTGCTGGCCGAGGCGTTCTGGCTTATGGAGGGCTATTTCGTCCGCACGCTCGGCATGCACCGCGTCTATAACAGCGCCTTCATGCATATGATGCGCGACGAGGACAACGCCAAGTATCGCACTTTGATGAAGAATACGCTGGAGTTCGACCCAGAAATCCTGCGGCGCTACGTCAACTTCCAGAACAACCCGGACGAGCGCACCGCTGTAGACCAGTTCGGTAAGGGCGATAAGTATTTCGGAATCTGCACGCTGATGCTGACAATGCCCGGCCTGCCGATGCTGGGGCACGGCCAAGTCGAAGGCTTCGCCGAAAAGTACGGGATGGAGTACCAGCGCGCCTACTGGAACGAGACGCCCGACCAGTACTTGATCGAGCGGCACGAGCGCGAGATCTTCCCGCTGGCGCACAAGCGCTACTTGTTCGCCGGCGTCGAGCATTTTCTGCTGTACGACTTCTTCACGACTGATGGGTCGGTGGCCGAGGATGTGTTCGCCTACTCCAACCGCGCGGGCGATGAGCGCACGCTGGTGATCTATCACAACAAATACGCCAGCGTGCGCGGCTGGGTGCGGATGTCGGCGGCCTTCGCGGTCAAAACTGGCAGCGGCGATGAGCGCACGCTGGTTCAGCGCAGCCTCGGCGAGGGACTCGGGCTGCGGGCCGGCGACGATATGTTCTTGATCTTCCGCGATCACATAACCGGCATGGAGTACATCCGCTCCAACGACGAGCTGATCGAGCGCGGGCTGTATGCCGAGCTGGGTGCCTATAAGTGCCATGTGTTTTTGGATTTCCGCGCGGTGCGCGACGACCCAATGCATCATTACGCGCAGTTGGCCGGCTTCCTGGACGGCCGTGGCGTGCCGAGCATCGACGAGGCGCTAAAGGAGCTGTTCCTACAGCCCATCCACTACCCGTTCAAGGAGCTGGTCAACGCCGATATGTTTGGGCGGCTGCTGGACGCGGTTGTGGCCGACGACCGGCAGGGCGAGGGGGCGAGTGAGCGAGAGCGCGATGAGCTGGAAGAACTCGCGGTATTGGAAGATGAGCCTGACGAAGATCTCGTGGACCACGCGAAACTTGCTGGGCAGGAGTCGCCCGGGGGCGCGACGGGGCGACCGGGCCAAGGGGCGACCGAAGGTAACGACATCGCCCCCTCGCCCGTGCTCGCCCTCGCCCCCTCGCCGCAACTGCTGGATGAGGTCGAGCAGAAAATGCTGAGGCTGCTGCACGAGATCAAACAGTTCACCGAAAGCGGTGGCGACGAAGCCCCGATCGCCCGCGAGGTGCGCCACCAGCTGGCGGTTATCCTGCAACTCCCGGTGCTGAATCGGCGGCTCGCGGCGAATGAGGCGGCCATCGCCGAGGTGCAGGCGGGCCTGACCGA
>DATFXE010000083.1:0-8395 GCA_035258585.1 Roseiflexaceae bacterium
GCGCGTGCCATGTAAATCTACAGCGCATGCTTGGTTCGATCAATCAGGCATGCGCTCCACGTTTTTGGACGCAAGATGACTGGTAGGCTCATCGTCCCAATCAGAAGGCCGGAATGGGTACGCGACGGCGCGTGCTCAGGAGGCTTGACGCCAGTGCTATGCTCATGGCACACATAAGCCTTTTGAGCTGCCGGCGCATGGGCGACGGCGGTTAGGATGATCGCACGCCATGGCCGGCCCTTCCTCGATCGGCGCGCTAGTCGAGCGCCCATCGCCGCAGCTGCGAATCGAGTTGCTCGGACCGCCCATCGCCACGTGGGCGGGCGAGCCGCTAGCCATCCCGCGGCGCCAGGCTCGCGCGCTGCTCTTTCGCATGGCCGCACAGGCCGCACCCGTCCCGCGCGAGCAGCTTTGCTACCTGTTCTGGCCTGACGAGCCGGACGCCGCCGCGCGCCGTAGCCTGGCGCATCTGCTGACGCACCTGCGGCGCGCCTTGCCCACGCCCGATCTGCTGATCGCCTCCAACGATCAAATCAGCCTCGACAATGCCTCGATCTGGGTCGACACAAGCGCTTTCGAGCGCCTGATCGCCACCGCCGCGCCATCTGAGCGCGCCGCCGCGCTGAAGCAGGCGGCCGACCTGATGCGCGGGCCGTTCCTGGCTGGCTTCTCGCTGCCCGACTGCCCCGAGTTCGACGAGTGGGCCGCCCAGGAGCGGCAGCAGTGGGAGCGCCGATTTCTCGAAACCCTGGCGGCGCTGGTCGAGCATCATACGGCCGGCGGCGACTGGGGCGCGGCGATCGACGCGGCCCAGCGCTACCTGGCCGTCGACGAGCTGGCCGAGGAGATCCACCGCCGGCTGATTCAGCTGTATGCCTTTGGCGGCGACCGCGGCGCGGCGCTGCGCCAGTTCGAGCGCTGTAGCGACGCACTGGAGCGCGAGCTAGGCGTCAGCCCGCTGCCCGAAACCCGCGCGGTGTACGAGGCCGCCCTACGAGGCGAATTGAAGATTGAAAACGAAGAATTGAGAAGCAAGCGCGACGCCGTACCAAACGAACAATTCTCAATTCTCAATTCTCAATTCTCAATTCCAGTAGCACCAACTCCGCTGATTGGTCGCGAGCGCGAGCTGGAGACCATCTGCGGGCTGCTGCGACGCGCCGATGTGCGGCTGCTGACCTTAAGCGGGCCGGGCGGGGCCGGCAAGACGCGGCTTGGCATCGCCGCAGCCGGCCAGCTCGAGGGCGAGCGCTCCGATGGGGCCACGTTTGTCGCGCTGGCGGCGGTACGCGATCCGGAGCTGGTCCTCGCGGCGATCGCCCAGGCGCTGGGCGTGCGCGAGTCGGCCGGCCAGCCGCTGCTTGCGATTCTCAAGGCAGTGCTGCGCGAGCGGCAAATGCTTTTGCTGCTGGACAACTTCGAGCAGCTAACAGCCGCCGCGCCACTGCTGGCCGAGCTGCTGGCCGCCGCCCCGGCTTTGCAAGTCCTGGTGACTAGCCGGGCGCTGCTGCGGATCTCCGGCGAATACGTCTTTGCCGTGCCACCGTTGGCGCTGCCGCCGACAACCGACGACCGACCCTTCGACGCGGCGGTTCCTGAGCTTGTCGAAGGGCAGGGCAGGCGACCGACGACCGACCCTTCGACACAGCGGTTCCTGAGCTTGTCGAAGGGCAGGGCAGGCGAACGACAACCGACGGCTGGCGATCAGCGAGCAATATTCCAAGCTTCCAACCTTCCGCTAGAAGAGCTAGCACAGTATGGGGCGATCGCGCTGTTCCTGGCGCGCGTGCTGGCCAGCACGCCCAGCTTCCGGCTGACCGAGGCGAACGCGCGCGAGGTCGCGGCGATCTGCGCGCGGCTGGATGGCCTGCCGCTGGCGATCGAGCTGGCCGCCGCACGTATGAAGCTGCTTTCGCCACGTATGCTACTCGCACGGCTGAGTAGGCGGCTGGCGCTGCTGACCGACGGCCCGCGCGATCTGCCGAAGCGCCAGCAGACGCTGCGCGCCACGATCGACTGGAGCTATTCGCTGCTGGATGTCGGCGAGCAGCTGCTGTTCGGCCGCCTGGTGGTCTTCACAGGCGGCTGGACGCTCGAGGCGGCCGAGGCGGTCTGCCCCGCCGCCGGCGAGCTATCGATTCGCGTGCTGGATGGCCTGCACGGCTTGCTGGACAAACACCTGGTTCAGCAGAATAGTGGGCCGGATGGTGAGCCGCGCTTTACGATGTTAGAGACGATCCGCGAGTATGCGCTGGAGCGCCTGACGGAGCGCAGCGAGGCGCCGGCCACGCAGCTCGCGCATGCGCTCTATTTCCTCGATCTGGCCGAGCGCGCCGAACCGGAGCTGCGCGGGCCGCACCAGGTGGCCTGGCTGGATCGGCTGGATGAGGAGCAGGCCAATCTTCGGGCCGCGCTGATGTGGTGCCTTGAGGCTAGGGACTTGAGTCTTGAGCCTTGTGATCTGGGAGGCGATCGTACCAGCCTCCAGCCTCCAGTCCCCAGCCTCAACCAGATTGGGCTGCGACTGGCCGGGGCGCTGGGAGTGTTCTGGAAGGGACGCAGCCATCTGAGCGAGGGACGCAGCCTCCTCGCGCGGGCGCTCGCTGCTGTGCCTCAGACCATTTCCGCGCGCTCGATCGCAAGCACGGCACAGGGCGCAAGCGACACACTCGCTGCGCGAGCCAAGGCGCTCGCCGGCGCCGGGGTGCTGGCGGTGTTTCAAGGCGATCGGGATGCGGCGAACGCTCAGCTTGTGGAAAGCGTCGCAATCTGGCGCGCGCTGGGGGATCAGCGCGCGCTCGCGAACACGCTGGGCTTTCTCAGCATGGCGCGGGCGTTCCGCGGCGAATGGGCGCTCGCGCAGACGGCGATGGAAGAAGGCGAACAGCTTGCGCGGGCGGTCGAGGATGGCCCGGCGCTGTCGATGGCGCTGTATGGCAAGGGGCGCGCGCTGAGCGAACGGGGCGACGATGCGCTGGCGCGCGCTAAGATGGAAGAAAGCCTGGCGGTCGCGCGCGCGTCCGGAGATATGGGAAACATCGCGCTGATCGTCACCGATCTGGGCCAGTTGGTCCTGCGCCAGGGCGACTACGCTATGGCGCGCGCCTATAGCGAGGAAGGGCTGGCCATGGCGCGCGCGGTCAAGGATCGCGGCTACATGGCGCAGGCGCTGAACAATCTGGGCGAGCTGGCGCGCTGCGAGGGCGACTACGCCAGGGCCGAAGCGTGCTACCTCGAAAGCCTGACGATGTTTCGGTTGCAAGGATCGAGTGTCGATATCCCGCGGCTGTTCCACAACCTGGGTTATGTGGCGCTGCATCAGGGCGATCCCACACGAGCGCGAGCGTTGTTCGATGACAGCCTGGCTGCGTTTCGCGAGAACCAAAGCCAGCGCGGCATCGCGGAGTGTCTGGCCGGGCTGGCCGCGGTGGCGCTGGCGTGCGAGAACGCGACGCGCGCGGCGCGCCTGTGGGGCGCCGCCGAAGCGCTGCGCGAGTCCGCCAACATCGCCATGTGGGCGGCCGATCAGATCGAGTACGAGCGTCAGATCGCGTCCCTCCGCGCCGGGCTGGATGCGCGGTCGCTCGATGATGCCTGGGCCGCCGGCCGCGTGCTGACGCCCGAACAAGCGATCGCCGAAGCCCTCAAAACTAGATTCTAGATTGCAGATTGTAGATTGGAATCCTAATCTGCAATCTACAATTTGCAATTCCCCGTGTAGCCAATTTGTAGCCACCCCTCTGCTATGCTCCGTTTCGTCAGCTGAGCGCTGGCATATGAATGAAGGAGCAAAGCAATGCATACATCGACCATCCACCCTCAGGCGCGCATCGGCCACGTCCATCTGCGCGTCGCCGACCTCGATCGTGCCACGGCGTTCTACCGCGACGTGCTGGGCTTCGCGGTCACGATTTATGGCCCGGCGTTCGGCTTGCAGGCCACGTTTCTGGCGGCCGGCGATTACCACCATCATATCGGCCTGAATACCTGGCTGAGCGCGGGTGGCACCCCGCCGCCGGCTGGCCACACCGGGCTGCACCACTTCGCGATCGTGTACCCGAACGAGCAGGAGCTCGCCCGCGTGGTCCAGCGCCTGTTCGACTGCGACTACGCAATCGAGGGCGCCGAGGATCACGGCGCTACCGTCTCGGTCTATCTGCGCGACCCGGACGGCAATGGGATCGAGCTGTACTACGACCGCCCGCGCGAGGAGTGGTTCGACGCCAATGGCAATCCGCAGCTGAAGGCCGAGCCCTTTGACCCGCGCGAGCTGTTGACGGAATCGCTCAGCCCGGCCGCGCAGTAATAGCACAACCCTTTACACTTTCAGCATACTACACTATCAGGAGCATATATGAGCATCGAACAGAATAAGGCGCTTGCGCGCCGCTGGAGCGAGGAATTGTGGGGCCAGGGCAACCTGGCAGTGGCCGACGAGATCATTGCGCCCGATTATGTTCGCCACGATCCAGGCGACCCATTTCCGGCCTACGGCCCCGACGATGTTAAGCGGATTGTGACCATGCTGCGCTCCATGCTGCCCGATTTCAAGATCGAGGTGGAGGCAATGGTGGCCGAAGGCGACATGGTAGTGAGTCGCTATACCGCGACCGCGACCGATACCAAGGGCTACATGGGCATGCCACCTACGGGCAAATCGATTCGGACACCGGCGATCCAGATCTTCCGCTTCGCCGATGGCAAGATCGTCGAGAGCTGGGCCGCGCGCGATGACCTGGGCACGCTGCGACAGCTAGGGCAGCTACCGATGCGCGGGCCAAACAGCTGAGGCCCGACTTGTTAGGTGCGGCGCTTGCGCCGCACCTAGTACAACAACGAGAGTTGGGAGGTCTGGAGGGCGAAGCCCTCCAGATTCCATTCTTAGTGGGGGTGCGAGGGGCGGCAAAGCCGCCCCTCGCACCCCCACCGAATAGGGTTTTTCGGGGGCCAGAGGCCCCCGAACCCCCATTCGGAAGTAAAGTCTCGTTGTAGTGCTAGTACCTAATAGACAAATGTGTTGGCTGTTTGGTCTACAGCTACTGGTGGACGAGCCGGCGCAACCGGCCGCACCCGCAGCCGTGGCGGGCACCAAAGCACCACAAGTGCCGACCGATGGCGATCCGTTGTTCGCACAGCTGGCGGCGTGGGTGCAGCAGCTGACCGAGGAGGCCATATGCTGATCGTGCTGAAGCCGTTCTATAAATGGAGCCGCGAGAACGCTTGAGCGTAGCTATCCTGATCCACGCAGACACACGAAGGGCCACGAAGTTTTCTTTTTTTGTGGCCCTTCGTGTGTCTGCGTGGATTCACAATCGATGTTCCAGGCTATTCTGAACCTGTTGTATACTACCGACGCCTTGATTCCCGTATTCTACAGGTTCGATGCTGCATGAGACCACTCTATATCTCGCCGAGAGGCCGCGGCGGCGTGGATTTCGGCATTCAGAATATCCTGCGCTCGGTGCGGCGCTTTGGTGCACCGGGGGCCGAGCTGCTCCAGCTGCCCGAGATCTATAATTTTGCGCCGTTCCTGATCCCGCGCGCCCTGCCGGAAGGCTGGTGGCGCAACTTCGACGTCGTGCAGGGCCGCTCGCGGGTGGCGTTCGCCCTGCGCGCGCCCGGCCGCCCACTCGTCACAACCGTCCACCATCTGACCACCGATCCCGAGCTTCGGCCCTACAGCTCGCCGGCTCAGCGCCTGTTCTACCGGCTGGTCGAAAGCCACTACGACGGCTGGTCGATCCGCGCGGCCGACGCGGTGGTGTGCGTGTCGCGCTACACCCAGCGCCAGGTCGAGCAGACCTATGGCAAGCGTGACACTGCGCTGGTCTTCGACGGGATCGACACCGACGTGTTCGTGCCGACGCCGACATTCGCCCGGCGCGACGACGGGCTGCCGGCATCGGGGGCGCGCATTCGACTGCTCTTCGTCGGCAACAATACCCGCCGCAAAGGCTTTGACTTACTGCCAAAGATCATGGATCGCCTGCCGGAAGACAATGTGCTGTACTACAACGGTGGATTCCAGCATACCGGCGAGACGCCCCACTCGCGCATGATCTCGATCGGCTCGCCCGACCGCGCCGGCCTGGTGGCGGCCTACCAATCCTGCGATATCCTGCTGTTCCCGTCGCGATTAGAGGGCTTCGGGATCGCGCCGGCCGAGGCGCTGGCCTGCGGCCGCCCGGTGGTCACTACCGACGCCTCGGCGCTCCCGGAGGTCGTCGATCACGGCCAGAACGGCTTCCTCTGCCAGCGCGACGATGTGACCGGCTACGCCGAGGCGGTGCGGCGGCTAGGCGAGGATGCCGCGCTACGCCAGCGCTTCGGCGAGCACGGCCGCGAGAAGGTCGTGCGCTCGTTTGGCTACGATCAGCTGGCCGGTGGGCTGCTGGCGGTGTACGAGCGGCTGCTCAGGCAAGTTTAACTTGCAACTGCTGATTGCACTGGCATACTTCTTGCATTTGGCCATCACAGGTTCGTACTTACGTGTGATGGCTATAAATGACACGACTTACGCGGTCACCTACTCGGCGGGAGGTTTGGAGGGCCCGGGTACCCTCTGGGTGCCCATCCAAGATCTTTCTTTTTGGCCGCTGTCGGCCACATTCGTGGCCGACAGCGGCCAAAAAGAGGAGTTTTCGGGGGCGGCGAAGCCGCACCCGAACCCCCACCGCGTAAGTCGTGTAAATGAGGAGGGCGACGATGCTACCAATTGGAGATGATGATAGCGATCGCAGAACTGTTCCGATAGCTAAACTTAGTGGTGGGGTGTGGGGGCAGCGAAGCCGCCCCCACACCCCACCACTAAGCCGATAAAAAGTCGAAGATTCTTTAAGCTAATTCTCATTCGATCGCTGCAACTAAATCGATGATCTGAACGTTTATTGTAGCAGAAGATAGAACGCAGCGGCGACTATTCGGCGATTATAGATAACGCCACGATTTACAGCCGCTCTTCCCATTCTCCCGGCTGCCCACAAGGGCAGCCGTTTCTGCATGGCACGCCTTACGCGATTGCCCCGAATTGGCCATGCGCCTGCGTAACTTTCGCTACGATAGTCGCGTTGGAGTCTATACGATCAATTGGACAAGGTTACGTATGCCGACGAAGCCCGTAGCCCAGCGTCTCGTGGAGGCACCATGACGATGCACGCCCGCGTAAAGACCACACCGCCAGCCGAAACCTCGCCGATCTACCGCCATATCTGCAGCTGGTGCCGCCGTGATCTCGGCGCGCTGTGGCGCGACAGCCAGCACCACTCTTATGCGATCTGCGACACTTGCAAGCAGATCTACTTCGCGGGCCTCTACGATTCGCCCGCTCTCGCCAACGCCGAGCCCGAAAAGGCCGCCGCGTAGCCGCACGTCGAAAATAGCCACTTGCCGTTTTAGAACAATTGTGTTATATTTCCTCTGTCCTCGAGATCCGATCATATATGTGATCCAAAACAGATCGTAACGAAACAGTTAAGATATCGGTGGCGCATGCCGGCCGAAGTATGGTAGATTGTGCCATATGTTTACTGAGGCCCCTCAACCGCCGCGCGGTCTGTCGCGGCTGCTCGGCCTGCTGGCGGCGATCGTTTTTCTGCTGATGCTGTTGGTCTGGCTTCCGCAGCCGGATCGGGCCTTCATCTCTCACTGGCAGGGCCCGGTTGCGGCGCTGCCGGGCGCCCTGCTTGCCGCTGCGCGGCAGCCAGAGGCGGCCCCAATTATCATTCAGGCCACGCCCGACCCGTCGGCGCTCGAGCATTACAACCAGGGCAGCGCGCTCCAGGATGCCGACCCGAGCGGGCAGGTGCGTTTCTACCGGCGTGATGTCGCTGGCGGATCGATCGCCTATTTCGTCGTGACGCTCGACCAGCGAGTACATCTGGAGGTGATCAACGCCGATGGCGCCACGCCTGGCAGCGACGCCTCAGGCGACACGATCTGGACCGATGGCCAGAAACATCTGGCCACTGTCGCGCAGATGGCCCAGGCGCCATACGCCGCGCGCCCAGGCATGACGTTGCTCGGCGCAATGGCTTTTGGCTTCCACGGCGATGTCCGAACCTCGGACGAGGGCACGGTCGTGATCGACGGCACGGTCCGCCGGGTCAACCCCGGCCGCGCCGCGCTGTGTGTTACGCGGGCAGGGCAGGCCAAGATCGGCCTGTTCGACGCCAAGGCGCTTGGTGAGTGTCAGCAGGCGATCGGCGGCGGCCCGGTGATCCTCTGGCACGGCAAGATCGCCAACCCGGCGGTCGGCGCCGAGACCGACGCCTATCTGCCGTTCAACCCGCTCGGCGAGGACTTCGCGCAGCTCGACTGGCGCAAGACCATCTTTAGCGGGCGCTATCCCAAGACGGTGATCGGCGTCGGCACGCACGCCGATGGGCGATCCTACCTG
>DATFXE010000084.1:0-6227 GCA_035258585.1 Roseiflexaceae bacterium
GTGGGCACCCGGCCGCCGCCGCACCCCATCAATGGGCTCACAAGGGTAGGTATCGCTCTAGAGGTAGGGGCCTGGGGGGCGAGCAAAGCCCGCCGCCAGAGCAGATTTTTCTGGTGGTTGTGCTGGCGGCGAAGCCGCCAGCACAACCACCAGAAAAGGCATCAGGAAGAGCTGCGCTCTTCCTCGAGAGTTTGCTGGTATAGAGCCGTAGGCCAGAAAGGGAACAGTGTGAGAAGGGTCGGAATTGTCGGCGGCGGCGGCATGGGCAATTGGCACGCGTCACGCTGGCGCGGGCTGCCGGTCGAGCTGACAGGTTTTTATGACATCGACCAGGCCCGTGCGGGCGCCCTGGCGGCCAAACATGGCGGGCAGGCCTTTGCGAGCACGGAAGAGCTGCTCACAAGCAGCGACATCGTCGATATCTGCACGCCGCCAACCGAGCACGCCGCCACCACGATCGCCGCGGCGCGGGCTGGAAAGCACGTGGTGTGCGAGAAGCCGATCGCGCGCCACCTGGGCGATGCCCAGGCGATGATCGCCGCGTGTGAGTCGGCCGGCGTGCGCCTGTTCGTGGCGCACGTGGTGCGCTTCTTCCCCGAGTTCGCGCGCGCCAAAGCGGTGCTCGACAGTGGCGCGCTCGGCCGCCTGGGCGTCGTGCGCAGCGTGCGCGGCGGCGCGCCGCCCGGCCATAGCGGCTGGTTTGCCGATATCGAGCAGAGCGGCGGCGTCACGCTCGACGTGGCCATCCACGACATCGACTACCAGCGCTGGCTGTGCGGCGAGGTGGCGCGCGTCTTCGCGCGCGGCCTGACGTTCCGTGGCCTGAGTGTAGATCACGTGCTGATGACGCTGCGCTTCGCCGGCGGCGCGATCGGCCATATCGAGGGCAGCTGGGCCTTTCCAGCCGGTAATTTCCGCACCTTCCTCGAGCTGGCCGGCACACAGGGGCTGCTGGCGCACGACAGCGACGAGGCCCAGCCGCTACGCGTGCAGTACCATGCCGGGGCCGCGCCCTCCAGCGCGATCGGCGATATGGCGCCGCTAGACGACGACCCCTACTTCAAAGAGTTTCAGCACTTTCTGCAGGCGCTCGACAGCGGATCAGACTTTCTGGTGACGCCGCGCGACGCGCTGGCGGCGCTGCGTGTGGCGCTGGCGGCGATCGAGTCGCTGCGCAGCGGCCGCCCGGTCGATGTCGCCACATTCGAGGAGGCGCTATGATCCGCATCGGCATCCTCAGCACCGCCCACGGCCACGCCAATTCCTACGCCGCCAGCCTGCGCGCGATCGCCGGTGTGGACCTGGTTGGCGTCGCCGACGACGACGCGCAGCGCGGCCGCGCCTTCGCCGAGCGCTTTGGCATCCGCGCGTTCGCATCACCCCAGGCATTGCTGGCCGAGGGCCTGGATGGCGTGGTGATCTGTTCGGCCAACCTGCACCACCGCCATCTGACCGAGTTGGCCGCCGGCCGCACGCGCCATATTTTGTGCGAGAAACCGATCGCCACAACCGTGGCCGACGCCGAGGCGATGATCGAGGCCTGCGCGAGAGAAGGCGCCAAGCTGCAGATCGCTTTCCCGGTGCGCTTCGCGCCGCCGGTGATGCGGCTGCGGGCGCTGCTGCGCAGCGGCGCGCTCGGAGAGATCTATAGCCTCAAAGCCACCAACTACGGCCAGATGCCCGGCGGCTGGTTCGTCGACCGCGCGCTTGCCGGGGGCGGCGCGGTGATCGATCACACGGTGCATGTGATCGACCTGCTGCGCTGGTTCTTCGACGCCGAGGTCAGCGAGGTGTACGCCGAGGTAGGCGACAGCCTGCTGCATGATGGGCTGGGTATCGACGACGCCGGATTGCTATCGTTCACGCTCTCCAACGGCGCCTACGGCACACTCGACACCAGCTGGTCGCGGCCGGCCGCCTTCCCCACCTGGGGCGACGTGACGATCGAAGTGGTGGCCGAGCGCGGCTGGGCGCGCCTCGATGCATTCAAACAGCAGCTCGCGGTATACAGCAATCGCGCCAGCAGGGCGCAGTGGGTCGGCTGGGGCAGCGACATGGACCTGGGGCTGATGCGCGACTTCGTGGCCATGATTGCCGAGGGCCGCGAGCCGTCGATCAGCGGCCGCGATGGGCTGAAGGCGCTGGAGGTGGCGCTGGCGGCCTACCAATCGGCTGCGAGTGGCGCGCCCGTACGGCTCACATGACTCCTTAAAAAGCTGGGAGTTGGGGCTTCATAACCCCAACTCCCAACTCCCGCGCTGCAAGCGGCTTACGCCTTTGGCTTGAGCTTGCCCTCGAGCAGCAGGACCACGACCGGGTTGTCGGCGTAGACCGGGTTCTTCCAGATCGGGTCGTCGTCGGCAGGGAACTTATCGACGCGCACGCCCTCGAGCGAGGCGTTGTTGCCGTAGCGCTCCCACAGCGGCACGATTGGCAGCAGCTTGTTGAAGTCCGTCGCCAGATCGGTGATCGGACCCTTCTGGGCCGACTCATCGGTCCCCTCTGCCGTCTTGGTGATCAAGTCGTTCAGATCGACATCCTTGCCGTCCACTTTCTGTTTGAAGGGGAAGCTCATGCCCGGGCCGGGCGATACCGGCTGGTTCAGCGTGAGCAGGTCGGCCTCATACGAGAAAAACGGATGCGGGTTGCCCGCGCCCCAGCCGCGGATGGCGATCACGAACTTGCCCTGCTGAACGTCCTCGGTGTGCTGCTGGAATTGGACGCCGCGGAAGGTCGTCTTGATGCCGAAATCGGTCAGCTGCGTCGCCAGGTTCTCGGCTGCGGCCGACCAGTCGGCGAACTCGGCCGGCGCGGTCAGCTCGAACTCTAGCGGACCGTTGGGGCCGGCCCACACGCCGTCGGCGCCCTTCTTATAGCCGGCCGACGTCAGCAGCTGCTCGGCCTTGGACGGGTCGTAATCGTAGGTGTTCAGCTTCGCGATCGCGTCCTGGCTCATCCATGTCGGCACCATGTTGTCGGAGAAGCCGGTCATATACTTGACGGCCTTGCCCGAGTCGCCCAGCGATACCGTGCCGTTCTCATCGCGCTTGACCGCATAGGCGATCGCCTGGCGGACCTCTGGCTTGGCCAGGTCCTTGTTGGTGTAGTTGAACACAATCGCCGGGCCGCTGACGGTCGCCGGGCGGATGATCCGGATGCCGGCGTCGATGAACGACTTCTCGGTGGCCGGCGGGAAGCCATGGGTGGCGTAGTCCACATCCTTGCTCAGCACCACCGGCGTGATGTCGGGCGTCTCGCCGTTGAACAGGACCACGGCGTCAAAGGGGAATTTGTCGGCGTTGAAGCCACCCGGGCTCTTGACCAGCGTCAAGCGCGACGACGTGATGCTGGCCGGGTCGAGCTTGACCGGCCCGCTGGTCACGAAGTCGGTGGGGCGGAACTTGGTCAGCTCCTCGCGCAGCGCCTTGTTCTCGTCGGAATCCTGGGGCTTGTCGACCAGCGCCTTGGCCTTCGCGCCCAGGTCCTTGTAGACTGAGTTCGGGCGGATGCGTGTCTTCAGAATGAAGCGCGGCGCGACGCTCGACGGCTTGGCGAAGTGGAAGGTCACGGTTGTCTTATCGGGCGCCTCGACCTTGTCGATATACCGCCAGACCGAGTTGCTCATGACCCGCAGCAGGTAGAATGTCGTCAGGACGTCGTCCGAGCTGAAATCGCTGCCGTCACTCCACTTGACGCCGCTCTGGAGCTTGACGGTGTAGTTATCGCCGTCGCTCTTCCACTCGGTCGCCAGCAGCGGGATGAACTTGGAGTCGGCCCAGTCGTAGATCGCCAGCGGCGTCTCCAGCATATCGTTGTAGATGCCGAAATCCATGAAGTCGGTTACGAAGCTGTTGTAGTGACCCTTCGGCGGGAGCTGGTAGGGCCAGGCACCGTGGAACTCTTTACCGACCGCCGTTGCCGCTGGCGCCGCGGTCGGCTGTGCGGCTGGCGCCGCGGTCGGCTCTGGCGCCGCGGTCGGCTGTGCGGCTGGCGCCGCGGTCGGCTGTGCGGCCGCCGGTGCGGCGGTGGGCTGCTCGGCCGCGGGCGGCTGTGCGGCCGGCCCGCCGCAGGCCGCGAGAATCAGCGTCAGGATGAAAAACAGCGGGAAGAAGAATCCGCGTTTCACGATCTGCTCCTTCTATCGATACATGGACATTAGGATCCGATAGTAACGCTTCAGGTGTTTCCGCACCTCCTTTCTTTCCCTACGTGGACTGCTTCATGTGGCCTGGCCAATCGGGTTCGCGTGGGTGCTCAGTGGCGCCCGAGACGAGCCAGGATGGCGATCAGCAAAATTGTCAGTCCACCGGTGATCAGGGCCAGCACCGTAACCACGAACTCGGCGCTATCGCGTTCGAGGAACGGCAGCAGCAGCGCGCTGGTTACGGTGACGAAAATAGCCATGGTGAAGGCCGCTCGGCCCATCTGGGGATTCATACGCCAACATGCTCGCGTGGCGTGATCTGCCCGGTTGTGATATGGCACGCGACGCTCTGATCGGCAGCATAGCTGGCGAGCCCCGGCTCGATCTGGTCGCACACCCCGGCCACGAACAGTGGGCAGCGCGGGTGGAACGTGCATGCTGGCGGCAAGTTCAGCAGGCTTGGGATATTCTGATTCTCCAGGGTCACGCGCTCCTTGCTGCGAGTCAGGGTCGGGTCGGCCTCGGGGACAGCGCTGAGCAGCGCGCGCGTGTAGGGATGGCCGGGGTCGCTCACCACCTGCGGCGTTGGCCCATACTCGACGACCCGGCCTAGGTACATCACGCCGATATGGCCGTGCCAGGCGAAATATTTGGCGATCGCCAGATCGTGCGTGATGAACAGGTATCCGACGCCCAGGCGCTCGCGCAACAACGACAGCGTTTTGAGCAGGCTGACCCGAATCGAGACGTCGACCATCGAGACCGCCTCGTCGGCGATCAGGAAGCTGGGGTTAACGGTCAGCGAGCGGGCGATCGAGACACGCTGGCGCTGGCCGCCGCTGAGCTGATGCGGATATTTGTCGTAGAAATCATCGACCGGCGTCAGATCGACCAACTCCAGCAGTTGGTAGATCCGTTCGCGGGCATGGCGCCGATCGCGCACCAATCCATGGCGGAACAGCGGCGCGCTCAAGATCTGGGTGACCGTGCGAGAAGGGTTGAGCGATGCATATGGGTCCTGGTGGATCAGCTGGACGGCGTTGCGATATTCCTCCCAATCGCGGCCCTTCAGCGTCCAGATATCGCGGCCGCGGTAGAGCACCTGGCCAGCCGTCGGGCGGCGCAGGCCGGCGGCGATCTTCCCGGTCGTGGTCTTCCCACAGCCGCTTTCGCCCACCAGGCAGATTGTCTGGCCTTCATCGATCGCGAGCGAAACGCCATCGAGCGCGCGCACGGGCTGGTTATGCCACGAAAAAACCTGGGAGATATCGGCAAGTTGCAGGATCGGGCCGTTCATAGCGACTCCTTGGCAGTCAGCACGCGATCGGCAGCCGCGCCGTT
Organism: Roseiflexaceae bacterium; assembly: GCA_035258585.1. Taxonomy (GTDB): domain Bacteria; phylum Chloroflexota; class Chloroflexia; order Chloroflexales; family Roseiflexaceae; genus DATFXE01. The sequence continues at coordinate 5,486 of DATFXE010000084.1, forward strand.
CTGTTCATGCTCGTACTGGTTCGCGCGCGCGGCCTCGGCGTCGGCGCGCACAGATTGCCAGTTGTGGCATGCGACGAAGTGATTCGAGCCGACGCGGACTAACTCGGGTTGCTCTTCGCGGCTGCGCTGCGTGGCGTAGGGGCAGCGCGGATGGAATTTGCAGCCCGGCGGCGGATTGATCAGGTCGGGCGGCGAGCCTTCAATCGAGGTGAGATCCATGAACGCGCCTGTCACCGTCGGCACGGCGCGGATGAGGCCCAGCGTGTACGGGTGACTGGCGTGGTAGAAAACCTGGTCGACCGGCCCGATCTCGATGATCCGCCCGGCGTACATCGTCGCGACCCGATCGGCTAGCTCGGCGGCAACCGCCAGATCATGGGTAATGAAGATCATGGCGAAGCCGAGTTCTTCTTTGAGCCGCCGCAGGACCTCGATCACGGTTCGTTGGGTGAGCACATCGAGCGCGGTGGTCGGCTCATCCAGGATCAGCACCTGCGGGTTGAGCAGCAGGCTCATGGCGATCAGCACACGCTGGCGCATGCCGCCGCTCAGCTCGTGCGGGTAGGCGTCGATCACCCGCCCAGGCTCGAGCTGGACCATGCTGAGCAGCTCGAGCGCGCGCTGTCGGGCCGCCGTCTTCTCCATCCCGCCGTGCGCTTTGATCGTATCCCACATCTGATCCCAGACCCGCAGCACCGGGTTGAAGGCGTTCTGGGCGCCCTGGAACACCATCGCGCACTCG
>DATFXE010000085.1:0-4192 GCA_035258585.1 Roseiflexaceae bacterium
TCTGCTGCTCGACGATCGGGTTGATGTACCAGCGCAGGTAGCGCCGCACCAGCTTATTGATCAGCGCGATCGCCCGCTGAGGCAGGGTCGCCGCGGGAAGCGGCCAGTGCGCGCTGACCCGCTCGCGCAGGCCTAGATGCGGCTCCAGCGTGCGCAGCTCCAGATCTGGAAAGCGCGCCGGCGGCTCCGTAAGGGCACGTTCCCGCACCGCGTCCTGGAGATGGGAGATGGGAGACGGGAGATGGGAGATGGTGGGGTAAGCAGTATTGTCGTCAATCGATCCTGGCTCGTCGATTGCCGGTCGGTCACTGTCCACCATCCGTGATTGGTCGTTAGTCGTTGGTCGTTGGTCGTTGGTCATCCGTCGTCCATCGTCAATTGTCCATCGTCCGCCTGCCCTGAACGAAGGCTCCCCTGAGCGCAGGCTCCCCTGAGCGTAGACGAAGGGTCGAAGGTCCGAAGGGTCGGTCGTCTTCTCGACGAGCTGCTGACCCAGATCGGCGTAGGCCTCGGCCAGCACGCGCAGCGCGCGCGCCACGGCGTCGTTGTAGGCGTTCTGCTGCTCGACGATCGGGTTGATGTACCAGCGCAGGTAGCGCCGCACCAGCTTATTGATCAGCGCGATCGCCCGCTGCGGCAGCGTGGTACCGATCAGCGGCCAGTGCGCGCTAATCACCCGGTGCAGCTCGATCTCGTCCAGGCTGCGCTGCAGATCGCGCTCCAATGGACTTTCCTCAACTTGGCCCTGCCCTAGCCGGCGGGCACGCACTTCGGCCCGCAGCCCTTCCAAGATGCGGGCGACCTCCATGTCTGCGAGCTCAGCAGCCTGGCGATTTTCTGTCATTGCTATCCCCATCGCATTCTACACCAAACCTTGGCGGCGGCCATTATAGCATTACCCCGTACGGCAGACCAGAAACGCTATGCTATAATGGCCGCCACAGTGACTAAGGACCGGTGACGAACGACGAAGCTTGGTCCTTGGTCTTTGGTCATTTGTCAGGAGATACATGCCCAGATGAACGTCTTGTTGGTTGGTTCGGGCGGCCGCGAGCACGCCCTAGCCTGGAAGCTGGCGCAGTCGCCGCTGCTCGATCGGCTGTTTATCGCTCCCGGCAACCCCGGCACGGCCGAGAACGGCCAGAATGTGCCCGTGAGCGCTCACAGCCATGCACTGCTGCTCGACATCGCCAGGCGCGAGCAAGTCGGCCTGGTGGTGATCGGGCCGGAGACGCCTCTGGCAGCCGGGCTGAGCGATCTGATCGGCAACGCCGGCATCCCGGTTTTCGGGCCATCGGCAGGCGCCGCCCAGATCGAGAGCAGCAAAATCTTCGCCAAGCGCATCATGGATCAGGCTGGCATTCCCGGTGCGCAGGCGCACGCCTTCGACGATCGGATCGATGCGGTGAATTTCGTGCGCGCCAGCCGCACGCCCTGGGTCGTCAAGGCCGATGGTCTAGCCGCCGGAAAGGGCGTAATCGTCGCTGGGAGCGTCGACGAGACGATCGCAGCGATCGAGCAGATCATGGCTACCCCAGCTGGCCAGCGCGTGCTGCTCGAGCAGCGCCTGAGCGGCGAAGAGGTGTCGGTGCTGGCCCTGTGCGACGGCGAGCGACTGCTGCCGCTGCCGCCCGCGCGCGACCACAAGCGCCTGCGCGACGGCGACGCCGGGCCGAACACCGGGGGCATGGGCGCCTATGCGCCAACTGACCTGGAAGAAGAAACATTCACATACATCGTCGACGAGCTAATGCTGCCGGCCGTGCGAGCCATGGCCGCACATGGCCTCCCCTTCCGCGGCGCGCTCTACGCCGGCGTGATGCTGACCGAGCACGGCCCGCACATCCTGGAGTTCAACGCGCGCTTCGGCGACCCGGAGACACAGGTGATCCTGCCGCTGATCGAGGGCGACCTGCTTGCGGCGCTGCTGGCCTGCGCCGAGGGGCGGCTCCAGCCCGATATGCTGCGCTGGAGCGCCGGAGCGACCGCCTGTGTCGTGCTGGCCGCCGCCGGCTACCCCGAGGCACCGCGCGCCGGCGATATCATCTCGGGCGTCGAATCGGCGGCCGAGGAGCCAGGCGTGCTGCTGTTCCACGCCGGCACCGATTGGTCCAACGGCGCGCTGGTGACGGCTGGCGGCCGCGTACTGTGTGTCACCGGGCTCGGACGGACCCGCGGCGCCGCGTTGGCCCGCGCCTACGAGGTGGTCGAGAATATCAGCTTTGAGGGGATGCAGTATCGGCACGATATCGGCCGTGCCTGACAGGGTGACAAGATTGTAGGCAAAAGCTCGTGATAGTAGCAGTTCTCCTCTCCGGCAGTGGCTCGAACCTCCAGGCGCTGATCGACGCACAGGACGCCGGAGCCCTAGGCGCCCAGATCGGCCTGGTGCTGTCTGATCGGGCCGATGCCTACGGCTTGCAGCGGGCCTTGGGGCGCAAAATTCCAGCAGCCTATGTGCCGCTGCCACGCATGCCCGCGCCGCCCGAGGCACGCGCGACGGCCCGCCTGGCTTGGGAGCGGCGGCTGCTGGGCGTGCTGAATGCATTCGCATATGATCTGGTGCTGCTCTCGGGCTTTATGCGCGTGCTCTCCGCCGATTTCCTGGCCGGCTGCCGCGCCCCGGTGATCAACCAGCACCCGGCGCTACTGCCCGACCGCGGCCGGCCCTTCGACGCCTCTGAGTCGGGTGGCGACACGGTGACCACAAGTGGCGGCATCGTGATCCCGGCGCTGCGTGGCGCCCACGTGGTCGCCGATGCGCTCAGACGCGGCCTGCCAATCACCGGCTGCACGATTCATCGCGTCACGCCGACTGTGGACGATGGGCCGGTGCTGGGCAGCGCTGAGGTGCCGATCCTGCCAGGCGACGACGAGGCTACGCTGCACGAGCGGATCAAGGCCGAGGAGCGCCGCCTGGTGGTCGAGGTGATCGCGCGGCTGGCGCGCGAAGCCAGATAGGGAGACCAGGAGACCGGGAGACAAGCAGAACATCAGGTCATCGGGATCGGCCGATCGGCATGGAAACAGCATGCGGCAGCTTGCCAGACTGCTTGTCTGCTTGTCCGTTTGTCTCCTGCGCCGCCGGCAGCGCTACATAGAAGGTCGTGCCGCGGCCGACTGCGCTAGCAGCCCAGATCCGTCCGCCCTGCATCTCGACCAGCCGCTGGACGATCGCCAGGCCCAGGCCGCTTCCGCCGGTCTCGCGCGCGCGGGCTTTGTCGGTACGGTAGAAGCGCTCGAAGATCCGCGGCAGCTCGTCGGGCGGGATGCCCGCGCCGGTGTCCGCAACCTCGAAGACGACGAAGGACGAAGGACGAGGGACCAATGACGAGCTGCCGCTTTGGTCTTTCGTCTTTAGTCTTTCGTCCTCGGTCGTCGATCGTGCTTGAACAGTGACGCTCCCACCCGCCGGTGTGTAGCGCAGCGCGTTCTCGATCAGGTTGCCGAGAATCTGCGCCAGTCGCTGTTGGTCGGCGGCCACCAAAACCGGCGCGGCCGGCGGCACGGCCCGCAGTTCGATCTGCAGCTGCCGCGCGCGCGCCGCAGATGCGGTCACGGCGCGCTCGATCGCGGCGCCGGCATCCACATTCTCGATCGCCAGCGAGATCTGGCCGGCATCGGCCAGCGATAGCAGCCGCAGGTCATCCACCAGGCGCGTGAGCAGGCCGACCTCCTCCGCCAGCGAGTGAAGCGTGGCCGGTGTCGGCTGCTCGATGCCGTCCTCCAGGCCCTCGAGCTGTAGTCGCAGCACGCTGATCGGCGTGCGCAGTTCGTGGGCGATATCGGCCACCAGCTGGCGACGCAGCTGCTGCTGGTGCTCGAGCTCGGCGGCCATGGTGTTGAACGAAATCGCCAGCTCGGCCAGCTCTTTGTCGGGGGGGATCACCAGCGGCTCGTGGCGCGCGCCCATAGCCAGGCGCTGGGCGGCATGCTGGAGCGAGCCCAGCGGCCGCGTCATCCTTCTGGTGATCACCAGACCGACGATCAGCGCCACCACGCCAGCCAGCACGCTGCCGCCGATCACGCTCAGATAGACCACGCCGAGAAAACTGCGCTCCTGCTGGTTGAGCAGCACGCGATCCCCACTCACGACGACTGTGCCGACACTCCGGCCGTCGACCACGATCGGGCTATCGGCGCCGCCGGGGATATGCGGCGCCAGCCGGCGCTGGGCTGGGCCGGCGCTGTC
>DATFXE010000086.1:0-2626 GCA_035258585.1 Roseiflexaceae bacterium
CACGAACTCGCGCGGCTGCGCCGGGCTGAGGATCAGCGGCGGATCGCCGATCCGCGCGATGGCGACCAGGCGCTCGCGGTTCGTAGCCACGAAGAAGACCGCGCCGTATGGATCGAGCTGGAACGGCCCCTGGTAGCCGAAGACACCGGCGTTGAACGAGCGCCGCAGCCCGAAGCGCGGCATATCCGCCAGGGCGGCGGCAGTCGAGACGCCGGCGATCTCCTTGAATGGCAGCGGCATCGCGCGCGCCCAGCGCCGCCGGATCAGCACCCGATCGGCCTCGATCTCATAGCTCGTCGGCTGGACGGCGTAGTTCAGCACCAGCCAGGCCGCCAGAGCGACGGCCACAGCAGCGGTGATCACCGCGCCCGTCACGCCTACGCCGGTGAGCAGAAACCCGCTCAGGTACAGAAAGAGGGTCGGCAGCATCAGCACGCCGCCCAGCATTGCAATGCCGCTGGTGATACGCTCGGCATATGGGTCGAGCGGGGCAGCCGGGTATGAGGTGGTAGCCATCTATTATCTCGGCGCTATCGCGCCGCCTCCAATTACACGTTCGAAGCTTATGATACCACGTCTTCGCGGGCGCGCGCTGCATGACCCATACCCTATCGCGCGCTCGCGGCGTTATCTATTAAATACGGACTGTTATCAAACTGTTACTCACATCCGTATTTCGCGCTTGTGATAAATGAAGCGGTATGCTATAACAAGCCTATTGCCCGCGACCGACCGGGAGGAGAAGACAGGTATGCCTCGTATAGCGCATTTGCTACGCAGACCTGTAGTTATTATCTGGTCTCTGGCCTTATTCACCACCGCTATTAGCCTGGTGATCTTCGCCGCATCCCCAATTTCGTATGCGGCCTTGATCGGCGCCGGCGCGATCACGCTGCTGCTCATCCTGGGCGACCTTACATCGGTGCAGCTGGAGGATGGTAGCGCGCTCACTCCCACTCCGGCGCTGTTAATCGCCGGGCTTGTGGTCGCAGGCTGGCCACTCCTGCCGCTGGCCACGCTGGTCGGCACGCTTGCGTCGGCCGCCATGCGCCGCCGGGGATTCCAGCAGGCGCTCATCGACGCGGGCAGCCGCTGCCTGGTGGTGGCCCTGATCGCGCCGATCTTCCAGATCACCGAGCCGCCAGCCACACTGCCCTACAGCACGCCGCTCGCGCTGTTGGGCCTTACACTGATGGGTATTATCGCGTATACCGTGAAGCTGGTGCTTGGCGCGGCCGGGCAGGAGCGTGGCAGTCTGCTGGCTCGCTGGCGCGCGCGCGGCGGCGCCATGCGCTGGTATGTGCTTGCTATGATTCCGCTCGGCGGGCTGCTCGGCGCGCTCTGGTCGATCAGCCCATGGGCCTTTCTGCTCGGCATGGCGCCGCTGGTCGTGGCGCAGCACTCATTTCGCAACGAGGTGATCCTACGCCGGACCACCGCCGATTTCGCGCAGCTCGCCGAGCAGCGTGAGACGTTGGCGACCCGCCTGGAGCGGCTCCAGTCTCTGGCCACCGCGATGATTGGCACGCTCGATGTCCAGGCCATGCTTGAGATTCTGTGCGAGCGGCTGGCTGCGCTGCTCGACGCGCCGGCCGGCTGGGTGGTGCTGCTGGATGACGCCGGGCGGCCCCAGTTTATGACAGCGCACAATCTGCCCGATCAAGCGCCGCTGGAATTGGCCGACGCGCGGGCCTACGCGGCGCTGCTAGATCGCGGGCGAGTCATCCTGGTAACCGACGACCGCTGCGAGGCGCTGGCGCCCAAGACCGCGCCCGGCCAGACAACCCGCTGGTCGGCGGTACTGACCATCCCGTTGCTGACCGATGGCGCGGGGGCCGGGCACGTCGCGCCGCTGGGCGCGATCTGCCTGGCCTTCGACCGGCTGCGCGGCCTCGACGCCGACGAGCAGCGCGTGCTGACCTCGTTCGCGCGCCAGGCGGCCGTCTCGGTCGAAAACGCGCGCCTGTTCGACGAGCTGCGACGCAAACAGAACGAGCTGATCCAATCCTCCAAGCTGGCCGCCGTCGGCACCTTCGCCGCCGGGATCGCACACGAGTTCAACAACCTGCTCGGCAGCATGCTGGGGTACGCCGAGCTGGGCTACAGCGCCGACGATCTCGAGGAGAAGAATCATTCGCTCGACGTGGTGATCCAGGCCTGCCGGCGCGGCCGTAGCATCACCGGCGGGCTGCTGACGTTCGCGCGCCGCCAGGAGCACCATCGCGCCATGGCCAACCTGGCCGACGCAATCGACGAGACGCTGACCTTGGTCGAGATCGACCTGCGCAAGAGCCACATCGAGATCGTCCGGCAGGTCGAGCCGGTGTCGCCGACGATCTGCGACCTCGGCCAGTTATCCCAGGTGGTGCTGAATCTGATCACCAACGCGCGCGATGCCATGAAGCCACACGGCGGTACGCTCACTGTCAGCCTGCGCGAGCGGCAGAGCGTCGACAGCCGAAGGGGCGGCTGGCTCGAGCTAAGCGTAGCCGACACCGGCTCGGGCATCCCCGAAGAGCACCTGCCGCACATCTTCGAGCCGTTCTACTCGACGAAGGGCGACTCGAAGGGGACCGGCCTGGGGCTGTGGGTGAGCCTGGGCATCATCCAGGAGCATGGCGGCCAG
>DATFXE010000087.1:0-8728 GCA_035258585.1 Roseiflexaceae bacterium
GGTACCCTCTGGGTGTCCCTCCAAACCTCCCTGCAAACGCCGACTGCGTAAGTCCTGTTATTGATAGGACTTACGCGGTCGCCTCCCAGCGGGAGGTTTGGAGGGCCTGCGGCCCTCCAAGAATCTTGTCTTCTCGCCCACTGCGGCGGCTCCGCCGCCGCAGTGGGCGAGAAAAAAGAAGATCTTGGGGAGGCAGAGCCTCCCCAAACCCCTCCACTGCGTAAGTCCTGTTATTGAATGATAGCGGAGTCGCCCCTACACCCCACCGTGCAGAAAGTGCCTGACCGATACAAATATCGAAGATTCCTATGGCAATACCAACGGTAGATAAACGACCGCACGGCTGGGAGCGGGCGCCGGCGTGCTGGTCGGTGTCGGCGTGCGGGTGGGCGTGACCGTGGGAGTGGCTGTAGCTGTCGGGGTGGCTGTAGCTGTCGGTGTAGCCGTAGCGGCCGGGGTGATGGTCGGCCCAAGCGCCGGGTCGGTCAGATCCAGCGCGTTGTGGGCGTAGAAATCGGTGGTCGCCGGCGCGGCGCTGGGATTGTACTCGTTGTCGTAGCTGGCTAGCGCCACGATCCCGCTGGCATAGGTCACGCGCTGCTTGGTCGAGGTCACATTATTGAGGTGCGGCACATTGGTCGTGCTTTGAATGAACACCGTGCCGCGGCTGGTTGGATCGAATACGAGCTGATCCAAACTGGCTGATTTAACGTAGACATCACCCGTGCCATTCCCAGCTTCAATCGCCATAAAGATATACAGCGTGCGATGATCGGTGTCGATCAGTACGATCGGGCGTGTCTCACTGGTCGCGCCATTACTGACAGGGACGAAGTGCCACTGCAAGCCGCCGTTCGCCTGCTTTTTCCCCACCAGCAAGATAATCTGCGGCTGGGTGTTGGTATTCAGCGAGGTTTTTAGCGCGGCGAAGATGTTGCCGCTTGGATCGGCCTGTAGGGACTTGATGTTGATATGATCGTCGGCCAAATTGGGCTGCTGTATGGCGGCGCGGCCAGTCCAGCTGGTTGGCGGTGTGCCGTCGATATGTTCGGCAAAATAGAAGGTTCCATTGGTCTGGTTGCTCCAGAGGACACCGATCTTGCCATCGTAGGCAATCAGCGAGGAGATATCATCCGCGCTCACGGTTGTGTTGACACCGGACGCGGGAATGAGGAACGGCGTGCCCCAGCTGCTATCCGATCCCTGACTGTGGTTGACCCAGACTTGATTATTCTGAGTGTAGGTAACCCATAGCATGCCAGTGGTGTCTTTATCCAACACGATCGTCTCAGCCCCACCAGCGCGGACGTTGGTAGCCGGGAAGCCTGGATCGAGCGTATAGGCTTTGGTTGTAGCGTCGTAGCTGTAGCGAAACAGCCAGCCGTCGTTGGCGCGCGTGGTTCCGCTGCCGCTTGGGTCGCGGCCGCCGCCAGAGACGACATACAGGTGGGTGCCATCCCACAGGCAATCAGCCTTGGTTTGCGGGCGAGTATCCAGTACCGTGCCGGTCTCAATCCATTGCTGGGTCGCCCAGTTCAGCCAGTAAATGTGATAATTTGCCGTCGTCCGATCGAAGAGATCGGCCCACCAACGGCCGTCGTTGTACCAGAGCTTGCTCTGTGGCTTCTCGCCGCTGGGTGTCTGGATGAGATCGGCAGATGTGTTGTTACCGGGGATCGAAGGATCATAAAAGGAAAAGTCGATATAGCCAGATGGATTGAAGGCATGGGTGATGGGGACGAGGTCGCCACCACGCTGAACATTCATGAGTGTCAACAGCAAGATGCTCAAGAGACCGAGAAACGGCAGGCTGAAACGACGGCGCATGTCTTGCTCCTGGCAGTGGAGATTTGGAGAGGCCTTCGGCCCCGCCAGACCCCTATGATGAGGCTACTACGAGATCGATGCTCCTTGGCGCAGCTTCACGATACCTTCGTGAAGATGCTCGATCGCATCAGAAAGGCAAATCCGCAACTCCCCCTGCGCGCCTCTGCGCTGAAAAGCGCATCAGTGCCGTATGAGCGGCAGGTCGATCCGCACGCCTCCGTTCGCGCCAGCGGGCGTAGGCGTGGCGGCCGGTGTAGCAGTTGGTGTGGTGGTAGGCGTCGTAGTCGGCGTGGCAGTCGCCGTCGGTGCCGGGGCGCCGAGAGCTATTACGTTATGGAAGTACACATCGGTGGCAGGCGACCCTGGATACCCTTTGAAGCTGTTGTCATAGCTAGCCAGCGCGACGATGCCGGTGATGCTGTTGAGATTCTGCTTGGTCGATGTCACATTGCCGACAAAGGGATAAGACGGGTTTCTGATCAGCAAAGTGCCTTTAGTGGTGGGATCGAACTGGAGATGATCCAGGCTGGCCGATTTATACCAGACCGCTCCGCCATCCGTCGTCGACGAGAAGATGTACAACTGCCGATTATCCGTGTCGATCAGCAGGATCGGGCGCGTCTGCGTCTCGGCGATGTCGCTGACGGGGATGCTGCTCCAGGCCAGCGTGCCATCCGCCTGCTTCTTGCCGACCAGCAGCTCAATCTGTGGGTCGGTAGCCGGATGCGCAGGTGTGGTGAACTTGGTTTTGATCGCCGCGAAGATCGTGCCGCTCGGATCGCTGGGCAGCGTCTTCAGATTGATGTGATCGTTGGCCAGGCCCGGCTGGCTCGTCACGATGCTGCTCGTCCAGGTGGTGTCTGGATCGCCATCAACATGTGTCGCAAAGTAGAACCCTCCGGTCGCGACGTTGCTCCACATCACGCCGATCTTGCCATCAAAAGCGATCAGCGATGAGATATCTTCAGAGGTCACACTGGTACCCGCTACTGGCAGCACAAACGGTGCGCCCCAGGACGAATCCGAATTCAGGCTGTGGCTGACCCAGACCTGGTTATTCTGGACATAGGTGATCCAGAGCTTACCAGTGGTGTCCTTGTCGATCACGATCGCCTTGGCTCCACCTGTGCGCACCGTAATCGGCCCGAAGTCGCGCGTGTACTGATGAGCTGCGCTGTTGTAACTGTAGCGGAAGAGCACGCCGTCGAGCTGCGCCGTGGTGGTGACCACACCGCCGGAGGCGATGTAGAGGTGCGTGCCATCCCACAGGGCATCAGCTCGCGTCTGCGGGCGCGAGTCGAGCGCCGTGCCGGTATCAACCCACTGCTGGTTGGCCTGGTTCAGCCAGTAGATGTGGTATGCGTGGATGCTGGGGTCATTGTTGAATAGACTTCCCCACCAGCGACCGTCGTTATACCAGAGTTTGCTCTGCACTTTCTCGGCCGTCGGCGCCTGAACGATATCGGGGCTGGAGGTGCCCTGGGCGGCGTAGAAGAAGGAAAAATCGGTGTAGCCCGCGCTCACGGCGGCATTTGTAATCGGAATTGGCGCCTGCCAGAGGTGTGTCGCCAGCAGGAGCAGGCCGCCCAGAGCACTCACTAGCAGGGCAGTTGAGGTACGCCGCATGTGAAACTCCTTGGATGAGTTGAAGTATCGCAACGGGCAGGCCACTACGATAGTTTCAAGAAGTGAGTCGCAAATGAGCAATACCTAAGGAAGACCTAATGATTTTTACTCACCCTCCCCAAAAGTGGATCGTCATTGAAGTGGGGGTCTGCGGCAGGCAAAGCCTGCCGCAGACCCCCATGGTATAAGTCCTCGTGGTGAGTGGCCACGCGAGCTGCCCGCGGAAGCCGCTGTTCCACACGATGTCCCAGATCAGCGCTGGCGTGCCCGGCGCCGCGCCGCACGCGGGTCTTCGACGACAGTCTCTTGACCTTTGAGCACCGGCGGCAGCACCTCGGGCAGAACCGCGTCCTGGTCGTTCAGGCCCGACCGGATGATCCGCAGCAGTTCGGCGTCGACAGCCGGGTCGGTGAATGGCGAGACAAATGCCGCCAGACGGCGCTCGACCTCGGCGGCCGCGCGGCCAATCAGCTCCACGCCCCCGGCTTTGGCGAACTGCTCGCGGTTGGTGCGGTCGTAGACCGGCCCTGGCAGATATAGCTCCTTCTGCCAGTACTTCGTCGTGTGCTCGTGGGTGATCAAGTGCTTTTCGGCCAGCAGACCACGCACCAGGTCCAGTGCCGGCAAGTCGTCCTTGATCTCCAGACCGCGCACGAAGTGCAGCGCCTGCGCGCATAGCTCGTCGTCCACCACCAGCTTGGCCAGGCTGAAGGTCAGCACATAATCCAGCATACCTGGGCCGGAGACCGAGTTCACGCCCGCCAGGGCCGCCAGCAGCGCACTGCCGAATGACTCCGCGCCGGCCTGGGCGTCGATAAATTTGCCTTCGCCCAGCGCCATATAGCTTTGGGTCGGCAGCCCCAGGTATTTAGCGACCGCGACATACGCCACGTCGAGGTAGAGCGCCTCGATCGCCGCCATGGGCGATTGGGCCGTCTTCATGTGGAAGGTGGCCGGCGCGCCGCCAAACAGCACCGGAGCGCCCGGCTTGACCAGCTGCGCCAGCACGATGCCGGCCAGCACATCGGCGGTGTGAAACACCGTCGCGCCCACGAGCGTCACCGGCGCGATCAGGCCCATCAGTGTGACGGGAACGATCTCCACCGGGATGCCGTTCTCGACGCAGTCCAGCAGATTCTGGCACGAATCCTCGCCATAGCGAAAGAAGCCGGTGGCCGTGATCGTGAAGATCGACAACGGCCGGGCGATCAGGTCGGCCCGGTCGCGGCGGAACAGCTGCATCATATTGGCCATGCGCGTCACGCCGTGCTCGGTGAAGGCGCCGCTGACGATCGGCTTTTTTGAGTTCAGCAGCGCCAGGTACAGCCGCCATGCATCGCTGACCTGCGGCTCGATGTCGTTGGTCGAGAATGCGGTGGCCAGGTAGGCGATGTGCTCCAGCCCATCGCACAGCCGCACGTACTCGACGAAATCGCGCGTGTTGGCCAGGCGCGTCTCGCCCGTGCGGTGGTCGAGGATCTTCAAGCCGCTCGATCCGGGGACGAAGTGGACGTTGTCGCCGCCCAGCGTGGCGTGCGGCTGGCCATCGCGGTCGAAGAGTGTGAACTCGCGCGGCACGCTGGCGAGCGCACGATCGACTACGTCGGGTGGGAAGAGCATGCGCTCGCCGTCTCCGGCGGTGTCCCTGGTTTGCAGGCCCAGATCGAGCAGGTGCTGGCGCAGCTTCGGACCGCGCACTTCGATCCCGATCTCGGACAGGATGCTTTTCGCCTCGTCTATGACACGGGCGATCAGCTCAGGGGATATCACATTAATCGACGGTCGCATTGATTAATCCATCACAACTCATAGACGGTGGGCCATGGACGATAGGTGACTGTGTATATCCGTGTCGTCTATCGTCTATCGTCTGTCGTCGAACGATCGATCGCTCAGTAGCTCATTCGCCGCATTGCGGCCCGCCAGCCCGCTCACTCCGCCGCCGGGGTGCGTCGCCGCGCCGCAGAGGTAGAGCTGCTCGATCGGCGTGCGGTACTGGGCGAAACCGGGCAACGGGCGCAAGAAAAAGGCCTGCGCTAGCGTCATATCGCCGCCGTACAGGTGCCCTTCACTCATGCCGAAGCGCTCCTCAAAGTCACGTGGCATGACGACTTGCGAATGGAGTACGAGTGATGGCAGGTCGGGCGCGTACTCACTCAGGCGCGCGATGGCCAGCTCGCGCACGCGCTCGGGATCGAGCTTGTTGCGATACGGCGCGTACTGCAGCCAGACCGACAACACATGCTTGCCGGCCGGCGCTAATGTCGCATCGGCGAGTGTGGGTAGAGAGGCCTCAATGTAGGGCTGCTCGGATATGTCGCCATATTTCGCCCCGTCGAAGGCCTTTTCCAGATATGCCAGGCTTGGGGCAATCGTCAGCGTGCCACCCAGCGCTTCCTCGGCGACGCCGGCGAAGCCAGGCAGCTCGCGCAGCGCCAGGTTGACGCGTGCGACTGCGCCGTTGTAGCGAATATTGCGCACGGCGCGGTTGAACTCGGGCTCCAGCTCGGGCGAGCCGACCAGCCGTGTGAAGGTCTGGCGCGCGTCGTAGTCGGAGATCACCCGCGTCGCGGCGATCACCTCGCCGCTTTCCAGCTGCACGCCAGTCGCGACTCCATCGCTCACCACCGCGCGCGCCGCGCCGGCATTCGCGCGCAGCTCGGCTCCATGCGACTGCGCCGCCGACGCCAGCGCTTGGCCGATCGCGCCGATGCCGCCTTTCGCGGTGGCCCGGACGTAGCCGTCGCCGATCGCGAGGTGGTGCAGCAGGTTGAAGGTTGTGCCCCCGGCGAAGGGTCCTTGCGTCAAGCCGCGCACCGCTGCGCTGGCTAAAAGACCTTTCAACTCCGCGCTCTCGAACCACTCGTCGAGCAGATCGCGCGCCGACATCACCAGCAGGCGCGTCACCTCGGCCATCTCGCGGCGGCCGTAGCCGCGCAGCTGGCCCGCCAGCGCCATCAGCCGTGCCGCATCGGCGGCCGAGGGATGGTGCGCCTCGGGCGGAGTCGTGGCGTAGGCGCTCCTGAGCAGGTCGCTCGCTAGGTCGAGCAGCCGCATGAACTGCCCGTAGCGCGCCGCGTCGTTGGGCGCGAAGCCGCGAATCACATCGGCAGCCGCCTCGCGATCGGCCGGCAGGGTGAAGCTGCGCCGCTCGGGCAGCAGGCTGGTGATCGTATCGCGCTCGATCGCTTCGAGACCATGGTCGTGCAATCGGAGATCGCGGGCAATGCCGGGGTCGATCCGCCCGCTATACAAGCCAAGGTCGGCCCGAAAGCCGTCGGCGAACTCGTCCGTCGTCATTGCGCCGCCGATCTGCGCCGATGGCTCCAGAAGGAGCACACGCTGGCCGGCGCGGGCCAGGTAGGCCGTGGCCGCGAGCGCACTAGCCGAGGAGCCGAGGATAACGGTATCGTAGGATGTCATAGCTCAAATACCTCGTACATTGCGGTGACGAAGGACGGAGAGACACGAGACAGGAGACAAGAGTGATAGTGTCACGTCTCCTGTCTCGTGTCTCGGGTCTCGCGTCACTCATGGGCGATCCTCCAGAATGGCCAGCGCGGCGTTTCGCCCTGGAGCGCCGGTGATGCAGCCGCCGGGATGCGTGCTGCTGCCGCACATATACAGGTTGCGGATCGGAGTGCGGTAGTTCGACCACTGTGGCGATGGCCGCAGGAAGAAGATCTGCTGGAGCGCCAGCTCGCCGTGGAAGATATGGCCGGATGTGATACCAATGATGTTCTCGATATCCCAGGGCGTCATGATATGTTTGTGCAGAATGATGTCCTTCAGATTGGGCGCGTACTCGGCCAGCGTGTCGATCACGACATCCAGGAACTGTGCCTTCTTCTCTTCGTTCCAGCCGCCCTCCAGGTCGGACGAGGCGTACTGCACGAACATCGACATCACATGTTTGCCGGGCGGCGCCATGCCGGGGTCGATCAGCGAAGGGATCAGCGCATCCATAAACGGCTTGCGCGCCCAGCCGCCATATTTGGCGTCGTCGTAGGCCTGCTCCAGGTAGTCCACACTGGGTGCGATCTCGATCGAGCCGCGCAGCAGCGCGGTCAGGCCCTTCGGCAGCGAAGTGAACTCAGGCAGGCCATCCAGCGCTAAGTTGACCTTGCAGGCCGGGCTGCTGATCCGCAGGCGCTTCACATCGTGGACGAATTCGTCGGGCAGGTGCTTGGTCTCGACCAGTTTCAAGAAGGTGCGCTTGGCGTCGGCGTTCGAGACCACGATATCGGCGTGGTACTCGTCGCCGTTCTCGAGCGCCACGCCCGTCGCCGCGCCGTTCTTGACGATCACCTGGGCCACGGGCGCGTTGACCTGGATCTCGACGCCAGCCTCGCGCGCGGCGCCGGCGATCGCCTGGCTCAGCGCGCCGGTGCCGCCGCGCGCGAAGCCCCAGGCCCGAAATACGCCGTCGACCTCGCCGAGGTAATGGTGCAGGAGCACATAGCCGCTGCCCGGCGAGCGCGGCCCGAGAAACGTGCCGATGATGCCGCTGGTCGATTTGGTGCCCTTCAGCGCGGTCGATTCGAACCACTCGTCCAGGAAATCGGCCGCGCTCATCGTCATCAGCCGCGCCAGCAGGTAGAAATCGTCGCGGCGCATGGCGCCAAGCACGCCGCGCACCCTGGCCATGGTTTCGAGATCTTTGACTGAGAGCGAGCTCGGGTCGGGCGGGATCATGCTGAGCAGCGGCCGTACCGCCAGCGCCAGGCGCCGCATGGTACGCGAATACTCCTCGTAGGCCTCGGCATCGCGCTTGGAGTGACGCTCGATCTCGTGCCTGGTGGCGTCGTGGTCGGGCCAATCGGCCAGATAGTTGCCGTTGGGCAGCGGCACATAGGTGCTCTCCAGCGGCATGATCTCCAGCCCATGGCGCGCCAGTTCCAGCTCCTGGATCACCTCGGGGCGCAGCAGGCTGATCAGGTATGAGGCGATCAGATACTTGAAGCCGGGGTAGATCTCTTCGGTGATCGTGGCGCCGCCGACGGTGTGACGGCGCTCCAGAACGAGCACGTGCTTGCCGGCTTTGGCCAGATAGGCGGCGTTGACCAGGCCGTTGTGCCCCCCGCCGATCACGATCGCATCATAGCGATGGTTGTTCATATCCCCTCCCTCTGGTCGGGAGTTCTAAGTTCTGAGTTATGAGTTTTGAGTTGTCGAGGGCCGCAACTCAAAACTCATAACTCAACACTCATAACTTCTTGCGCGCCGGGTTGAAAAAGGGCAGCTTAGACACCGTAGCCTTGAACGACCGGCGGAA